>JAZRKL010000112.1:0-15780 GCA_045646265.1 Faecousia sp. | reverse complement strand
CTCTGATCCGGAGCAACTGGACCGTTTTCTCGATGCTGTTTTTTCCGCTACGCCCATCCCAATTTCGGTCAAATCCCGGCTGGGAATCACCGATCCTCAGGAATTCCCGAAACTTTTGGATATCTACAACCGCTATCCCATCGTGGAACTGACCCTCCTCCCCCGGGTGAGAAAAGCATTCTACAGCGGCAGTGTAGAGATGGATATGTTTTCGTATTGTGCCGCCAACAGCAAAAATCCCGTGTGTTACAATGGCGATATCCGCTGCATCGAAGACATCGACCGCATCGCACAGCAATTCCCCCAAGTCCAGTCTGTTATGATCGGCAGAGGTCTGATCGGCGACCCCGGCATGCTCTCCGGCGGCACCACAATTCCGCCTCTTGAGGAAATGTTTAATGCTATGCTGGACGAATACATGGCGCTTTTCGGCGGTTCCCGCAATGCCATGTTCCGCCTGAAGGAGCATTGGGGTTTCCTGCTGCACCGCTTCGAAAACAGCGAAAAGCTGGGAAAACGGCTGCGCAAAACCACCGATCTGGCAGAATGCAAGCAGATCGCCCGAGAGATCTTCCACACCCTTCCTCTTGTACCGGAATTCCAGCCGGATTGGTAAAGATTGTTTCTATAAAATTTACAAAAAGTCTGTGCATTTTGTAGTATTGTTTGCTAATATGAAGTGGATTCAAGTTTTATTTTGTCGTTTCTTTTGGAGGATTTCATGAAAAACAGACTTCTTCTGCTAGGTATATACATAATCGTTTTTTGCATGCTTTTGGGACTATCCGCTCGCTTATCCATGCAGGAACGGAAGTATTATGAAGAAAAAAGCAATTATATCGAAGCAAAGGGAACCGTTACATATATTTCCTACGACGAGGAAAACAAAGCTCTTTACATTGACTTTTCTGTAACCGAGCCTGTGTTTGACGATACCTGTTTTAAGATCGTCGGCGATAGTTATGACATCGTGAAAAAGAACGGAATTAAAAATGTTCTGAAGATTGGAAGCGATGTTACCTTTATCACCGCCCCAAAATATTTTGGTGATGGATATGTGATGCCTATCGTTTCCATATCCGTGGGTGAGGACACATTTCTTACATTCGATAAAGGTTTTCCAAACCTCATAAATTGGCTGGATTCTTAAATACTTGCTGTCATTCCGAGGCCCATTGGGGCCGTGGAAATCTGTATACCCTCTCTTTCAGCTTCACTGACAGTTCTCCCGCAGAGAGAGTCTTTGGGAGGCGGATTACCACGCCGCCCAAAGGCGGCTCGCAATAACATGCGTCTGACGTGATTCCCTATAAAAATCAGCACGCAAAAAAACAGGCACACGGTTTTTTCCGTGTGCCTGTTGCTATCTATTCTGCTTTGTATGTTCTCTTGGGTGTCGCAGATATCTCACAGACTTCGGTATTGGTGAATTTGAAATCCGCCTCAGGGTAAGATTCGATCTGTTCCAGTTCGATCAAATCGATCTTGGCATCTGCTAAATTCGAATTTTTGATTTCAAACTGTTTCAGCGGAGAAATACAGCTCAAAAATACCGGGACTTTTCCCAAAATATTTATATTTTCGAAAACGATATTCTCCTGAACCGGAGCCACCGAGCCGGGGTAAACACTTCTGGACCAGCGGTCATTATCATGATGGATAGAGATCGCCACCGGCCTGTCTTTTTCAATGTAGATGTCCTTAAAATAAATATTCCTGCATCCACAGTTATAGCATATTTCGTCCTGCACAAACTCCCACCGAATGTCCTCATGGAAGGCCGCACCCTTGTGGTGTGTGGGAGGTGTGAGAGAAACATACGTGTTCCCATCCGGCGGCATAATTGCGCGATACATTCTTCCCCCGTGTATCACAGTATCCGAGCGCTGGATCACCATACCCGCATACCAATCTGTCCACGAACCGGCCAGAATCCGGCAGAAATATCCATCCGTCGAGGCTTCGTTGTAATCATAACAGTTTTCGATCACGCCATCCTCTATCCAGCCAAGCTGGGGATTCGACGTAGAATAGTCGTGGGCATTCAAGGCAATGGGATCGTCAAAAGTCTTGAAATAACCGTTTTTGATCACGAAGTTTTTTCCACGGCCCAGATGCACTGCATCCTTTCTGCCTTCAATCACCACATTTTCCACTCGGATATTTTCGAAGGTACAGATATGGATTCCAAAGTCCTTTGACGGAAGATCAAGGGATGTAAAATGATCGATTACAAGGTTCTTTACATAGAAAAAGCAAACGTGTCCTCTCAAGCCGGGAATGATTTTCGCCGATCCCGGGGCAGGCTCACTGCACTCAACCCGATTGCAAATCAAATGAAGGCCCGTAATGGTGATATTCTCATCATATTCGCGGGTATAGGCGCCTTTGTTCACAAATGCGTATCCTATTTCCCCCTGATGAGGCTCCCGCTTGATATAAACGTTCTCACCGAAACGAAGTGTCGTATTGCTGCCGATCAGGATGGTATCCGAAAGTGCATAAACACCCGGAATGGTTACCTCAATTTCATGATTCCGCTCCAGTAAGGCATTGAAAGCTCTTGCATTTTCTTCGCCGCTGTTGGATGGCAAAAAACCATACTTGCTTGCATTGACCATTTTACATTACCCCTTTCGCTTATCCCATTTTTCTTGCTTTAAGGATAGTTTAATTATATAGCAATCCGGAGCAGTCTGTCAAGGCAATGCGCTTCTCCCCTTTTGTTCTCTCCAATCGACAAAAACGGGGCTGTCTCACGAAAGACATTTTGCACAAGTAGGACATTATAAAAACGCTGTCATTCCGAGTGAAGCGAAGCGAAATCGAGGAATCTACGCACTAAGTCACTGCTAAGCAGGAAACCAGTGCCAAGATCCTTCGACTCCCTTCGGTCGCTCAGGATGACAGCTTGTTTTTGAAATGGGTCTTCCGAATTATTTGTGCATAATTACCTTAATGAGACAGTCCCGTTGCTTTTATTGAGACATATCTGCCTTGCCGATAACGATCTTCTTATACTTCACTTCCATGGGATATTCTTCCATGGCCTTCTGGATCACTTCGGAGCAGGCATCGGTGATCAGCGCTTCCTTGGCCCGGCGGGACCAGCCTTCCTCACTATAAACAAAGTACATGATGTGGTAGCCGTAGTTGGTCTTAACAATATCGGTATCGCCATACTGGCGGCTTTCGTCGAAGCACCAATCATTGAATGCGGGAACCATCTGCCCCTCGTACACATAGGTGTACAGGCCGCCGGTACCCTGAGAACCGGGATCCTCGGTTTTTTCGGTAGCCAGTGCAGCAAAGGAATCCTCGGTGGCTTCTCCGTCCTTCCACTGCTTCAGGATTTCCTCTGCCTCGGCAAGACACGCTGCCCACTCATCATCAGAATAGACGGTCTGATTGTTCTCATCGGTGGTTCCGCCTTCGGGAATAACCAGAATATGACGGACATCGATGAGCTTGCCGCTTTCCTTATCCACGCCATAGCTGCTTTTCAGCGTATCGGCGTTGGCTTCGTAGTAGGCTTCAATTTCCGCGTCGGTGGGAACCATCTTTGCATACAGGCCATCCACATATTCCATGCCGCCGTAGTAAACGGTCAGATAATACATATAGTCTTCCATATCAGCGGAGGGGCCCATATCCAACTGCACCATCTCGTCAGCATTTGCAAGACCGTACTGCGCAGCACTAACATCCATAGAGGTGCGCACCTGGGCAAGCTGCTGTGTCAGCTCATCGGACATGACATAGCCTTCCTTCTGGGCATACAGCAGCATACTCTGGTAGCTATGCCAGGTATTCAGGGCGCTGTCGATAAAATACTGTTCCCAAGTGCTGTTCTCCATGCCGGAAATCTGCTCGTGGAACGGTTTCGCCAGGTCAAAACCAAGATAGCCGATATAGTCGCCATACTGCCGGTAAAACTCGTAGACATTCATCCAGTAAAACACCTGGAACTGACCGTTGGTCAATTCTACATCACCCACGGTTGCGATCACATCATCGGCAGCCTTCACCGCCTTGTCTTCCTGGGCATAGTACTGGTCCTTATAGGACACATCGTTCCCTCTGGGCTTCCATCCGCCGTTGACGCCGTACCAAACCATAGACGCAAGGCCCAGAACCAGCGCAGCGCACAAAGCGATGGCCGTTACCTTGATCCATGTCTTTTTCTTTGCAGGTACAAGCACTTCGACCAATTCCTCAAGACCTTCAGCTGTTTCTTCTGTCAGCATTTCAGAAGCGTCAGCCATTTCTTCCGCATTTGTTTCCGAAACTTCTTCACAAACAGGAGCAAACTCATCAAGAGGATCACGATCACCTAAGTAAAGGTGCCAGTCACCATGTCTGTTGGGTTCTGTACCTATCTTGGTCATGGAGTAATGGATGTCACCGTTGCTGCTGTCAGCACTCTCGGACGGAGACATGACAGATGCTTCCTGCCCCAAAATTTCTTCTTCGATTGCAGCACCGCAGACGGGACAAACGGTCGTCCCCTCTTCCACTTGCGCATGGCATTTGTTACAGATCATATATTCCTCTCCCTTAAAGAGCATAGTAATAATGGGAGTTTACCACAATCCCATGTAAATTGCAAGCATACAAGGCAAATGTTTACAAAGCATCAAAAACGTCAAAGCTGCCCTTGCAAATTGTCACAAAAAATGCTATTATTTATAGTTGAGATAGTATTGTCGGAGGAATGACAATGAATGCAAAAACAACTGTGATTTCTCAGGAGCAGCTGCAGCGGCAGTTTGACTTCTGTGCCAAAATACATGCCATCTGGCATGGTAAAGGGATCACCCCCCTTGCCTATGTGGAAACCTACGGCTGCCAGCAGAACGAAGCCGATTCCGAGCGGATCCGCGGACTTTTGATTCAGTGCGGCTACGCTATGACCGACACCGCTGAAGGTGCCGATGTGGTGGTCATGAATACCTGTGCCATCCGGGAACATGCTGAGCAGCGTGTCTTCGGCAATTTAGGTGCTTTGACCCACACCAAGCGCCGCCACGAAGGACAGAAGATCTTCCTGTGCGGCTGCATGGCCGGACAGGATCATGTGGTGCAGCGGATCAAAAAGAGCTATCCCCATGTGGACGGTGTATTCTCCACCCACCACCTGTGGCAGTTTTCCGAAATTCTCTACCGGGTGCTGACTACCGGCAAGCGAACCTACTTTGTAGAAGATGAGGCCGGTTCCATCGCCGAAGGTCTCCCTCAGCAGCGGGACAACACCTTAAAATCCTGGGTATCCATCATGTACGGCTGCAACAATTTCTGCACCTACTGCATCGTTCCCTATGTCCGGGGTCGGGAGCGCAGCCGCAAGCCGGAGGATATTCTGGCAGAATGCCGGGCATTGATTGAAGCCGGTTCCAAGGACATTACCCTTCTGGGGCAGAATGTGAATTCCTACGGCAAGGATCTGGAGGACGGTATGGACTTCGCGGATCTGCTGAAAGCCATTTCTGACATCCCCGGTGAATTCCTGATCCGCTTCATGACCAGCCATCCCCGAGATGCTTCCAAAAAGTTATTCGATACCATGGCTGCCTCCCCCAAAATCGCAAAGCAGCTGCACCTGCCCTTCCAATCCGGTTCTTCCCGGGTGCTGAAGGCCATGAACCGCCACTATGACCGGGAGACCTATCTGGAAAAGGTCAACTACGCTAAGTCCGTCATGCCCGATCTGGTGCTGACCAGTGATGTGATCGTTGGTTTCCCCGGCGAAACAGAGGAAGAATTTGTGGAAACTCTGTCTCTCATCAGCCAGGTACACTATGATTCCCTCTTCACCTTTATTTTCTCCCCCCGGGCCGGTACTCCCGCCGCGTCTATGGAGGATCCCACCCCCAAGGCGGAGAAAAATGCCCGTTTTGACCGGCTGTGCAATTTACAGAACTCCATTTCTGAACAGATCCACCAGAACTACATTGGAAAAACCATGCGCTGTCTGGTGGACGGACAGGACAAGGAGCTTCTCACCGCCCGCACTGAAGGTGGCCGGCTCGTCCGTTTCAGCGGTGATCCCGCCCTTATTGGAAAATTTATCGATTTGACCATCACCGGCGCAACTACCTGGAGTTTAACCGGACAGCAGGAGGTGTAATCCATGGCTGATAAAAAGCAAGAGCTTACCCCTATGAAACGGCAGTATAATGCCATCAAGGCAGACAATCAGGACTGCATTCTGTTTTTCCGTCTGGGCGACTTCTATGAAATGTTCGATGAAGATGCCCGCCTTGCTTCCCGGGAGCTGGATCTTACCTTAACCACCCGTGACCGCGGTAAGCCACAGGAAGAGCAGACCCCCATGTGCGGCGTTCCCTATCACAGCGTCGATGCCTATATTGCCCGCTTGGTTGCCAAAGGCTACAAGGTCGCTATCTGTGAACAGACGGAAGATCCCGCTACCGCCAAAGGTCTCGTCAGCCGGGATATCACACGGATCGTTACCCCCGGTACTGTCACCGAAAGCTGCATGCTGGAAGAAAGCCGCAATAATTACATGGCCTGCCTGTACGCAGAGAATAAGAAGTTTGGCCTTGCGTTCTGCGACGTATCCACCGGCGCGTTCTTTTCCACCGTCTGCCCCGATGAAGAAACCGCCGTTTCCGAGCTGGGCCGTTTTGCCCCCAGTGAAGTGATGCGCGGCGGCAGCGCCGCCGTATCCCCGGCCATTGACCACGCGCTGTTTCACCATCTGCGCTGCTGTGTGGACGAAGGTCTGCCTGCCGGATTCACAGCAGAAGACGCACAGGCCCTTCTGGAAAGCCATTTTGGTCTGCCCCTTTCCCAGTTGGGATTGACAGGACTCCCCGAAGCCATCATGGCCAGCGGCGCCCTGCTAAAGCAGCTTCTGTTCGTACAGAAGAATGAGCTAAAGCATATCCGCAGCCTGCAGTATTACACCACCGGCATCTTTATGGAGTTGGATATCGATGCCCGCCGAAATCTGGAGCTGACAGAAACCCTGCGCACCAAAGAAAAGCGTGGCACCCTGCTGTGGGTGCTGGACAAGACCCAGACCGCCATGGGCGGACGGATGCTGCGCAGTTGGCTGGAAAAGCCGCTGCTGGACCCCATCGAGATCGGCCGCCGCCACAGCGCTGTGGAAGAACTGGTGGGCAATACCATCTGCCGTGGTGAACTGCGGGAGGCTCTGAAGGGCGTGACGGATTTTGAGCGTGTTATGACCCGTATCGTCACCGGATCTGTTAACTGCCGGGACCTTCTGGGTCTTGCCAGCGGTTTCCGGGCCTTACCGGAAGTAAAGCAGCAGCTTGCCTGCGTAGAATCCCCCCTGCTTCGGAAGCTGGAACAGGCCATCGACCCTTTGACCGATTGCGCTGACCTCATTGAAAACACCATCAAGGAAGACCCCCCCATTACCATCCGGGAAGGCGGTATTATTCGTCCCGGTGCCAATGCCGAAGCGGACCGGCTGCGGGATCTGATGGACGGCAGCAAGGGTACGATTCTTGCCATTGAGGCAGAAGAAAAAGAAAAAACAGGTATCCGCACGCTGAAAGTCAGCTATAACCGGGTATTCGGTTATTATATTGAAGTATCCAAGTCCTTTGCCGACCAGGTACCCGACCACTATATCCGCAAGCAGACCCTTGCCAACTGCGAGCGTTATATTACCCCCGAACTGAAAGAGCTGGAAGAGCAGGTGCTCACCGCCAAAGACCGGCTGACCGCTCTGGAATATCAGATCTTTACACAGCTCCGGGAGCATCTGGCCCAACAGGCCGCCAGAGTACAGGCCGTGGCTGCCGCTGTCGCCGCTGCCGATGCCCTTTGCAGTCTGGCAACCGTTGCCGTGCAGCGGGGCTACTGCCGCCCGGAGATCACCTTAAATGATGAGATCTCCATCCGGGAAGGCCGTCATCCCGTGGTAGAGCAGATGCTGAAGGATTCTCTCTTTGTTCCCAACGATACCCAGCTGGGTATGCAGGACAACCAGGTGTCCATTATCACCGGCCCCAACATGGCAGGTAAATCCACCTACATGCGTCAGGTCGCCTTGATCGTACTGATGGCCCAGATGGGTTCCTTCGTGCCCGCCAGATCTGCCCGGATCGGTCTTGTAGACCGAGTATTTACCAGAATCGGTGCCAGCGACGATCTAGCTTCCGGACAATCCACATTCATGGTAGAAATGTCCGAAGTGGCATCCATTTTGAAGCATGCCACTGCCCGAAGCCTGCTGATTCTGGACGAGTTTGGCCGGGGTACTTCTACTTATGACGGCATGGCCATTGCCCGTGCGGTTCTGGAATATGCCGCCAACCCCAAGAAACTGGGTGCAAAGACCCTGTTTGCCACCCACTACCATGAGCTTTCCACCATCGAAAACGAGCTTCCTAACGTCAAGAACTACAACATTGCCGTCAAAAAACGGGGCGACCAGATGATCTTCCTGCGTAAGATCGTCCCTGGTGCCACCGATGACAGCTACGGTGTGGAAGTAGCCAAGCTTGCAGGCCTCCCCAACGCGGTGATCAACCGTGCAAGGGAAATTCTGGAAGAACTGGAAAGCCAGGATGGCCGTCCCGTTGTGGTCGCCGCACCTCAGCCGGAGGATCAGATCAGCATGCTGGATCTTCGCAGCCAGCAGGTCTGCGCCGCACTGGAAGCCATCACGGTAGAAACCCTGACACCCATTGAAGCCATGAACGAGCTTTACAAGCTGAAAAATATGTTAAAATGAAAAAAACACTTTCTGTAACACCCAACAAAAAAGAATTGCTCTGGGGTGCTGTATATCTGGTTCTGGATATGACCGTACTGCCGGTGGTGATTGCACTGATCGGCCAGGCATTTGGTGTGTCCCTGTCCGTATCCCAGCTCAATGCCATATTCTTTATCGTCAGTTTCGGCATCACCACGCTCATTTTCTGCAATTTCATAAAGAGAACCCTGTTGGATTCCCTGCATCATATTCCCCAGATCCTTCGGGGCGCGTTTCGGGGATTTCTGGTGTACTGGGGCGGAAATCTCCTGATTTCCATGCTGATCCTGCGCGTAAACCCGGATTTTATCAATGTCAATGATGCCAACATCAGCGTCATGGTGGAGTCTGATTTCCTGCCCATCGCTATCTGCACCATTTTCTTTGTGCCCATTACGGAAGAACTGCTGTTCAGGGGCGTCCTCTTTGCCGGCTGCTATCGCCGTAGTCCTGTGCTGGCATTTCTGGTTTCCGCAGTGGTATTCAGCGCCATCCATGTAGTTGGATACATTCCGGACTACTCCTGGGATATATTGCTGCTGTGCTTCATCCAGTACATTCCGGCCAGTATCGCTCTGGGCGTGGCATATGCCAAGTCCGGCAGCATTCTTTCTCCCATGATTATGCACATCATCATCAATGCCATTGGTATTCTTGCCATGAGGTAACTTTTATGCCTAAAATCATTCAATTATCCCCCCATGTAGCCAACTTAATTGCTGCCGGTGAGGTGGTAGAGCGGCCTGCCAGTGTGGTGAAAGAGCTGCTGGAAAATGCGGTGGATGCCGGTGCCAGTCAGGTCACCATCGAGATTTGTGACGGCGGCATGACCTTCCTGCGGGTCACCGACAACGGCTGCGGTATGTCTGCCGAGGATGCCCGTACGGCCTTTTTGCGCCATGCCACCTCCAAGCTTCGCAATGCCGAGGACTTAGCTGCCATCGCCACCATGGGTTTCCGCGGTGAAGCTTTAGCCGCTATCGCGTCGGTCAGCCGGATCGATTTAATGACCAAGACCCCCGGTGCCATTGCCGGCACCAGTCTGCATCTGGAAGCGGGTAATATTACCGAGGAATCGGAAGTAGGCTGCCCCGACGGCACCACCATCATTATCCGGGATCTGTTCTTCAACACCCCTGCCCGCATGAAGTTTATGAAGTCCGATACTGTGGAAGGCGGTCGTGTGGCGGCTGCCGTACAGCAGCAGGCACTGGCCCATCCGGAAGTGGCATTCAAATTCATCCGTGACGGCAAGCAGGTGCTTTCCACCCCCGGTACAGGTGGATTGGAAGCCGCGGTCTACTGCGTCTATGGTAGGGAATGCGCCAAGATGATCAAAGTAGAAAGCCGTTGGGAAAGCTACAGTCTCACCGGCTTTGTATCCAAGCCTACGGATTCCCGTCCCAGCCGGGCACTGCAGACCTTCTTCGTCAATGACCGCCCGGTAAAATCCCGGCTGCTCATCGCCGCGTTGGAGGAAGCCTACCGCAATCAGATCATGGTTGGCAAATTCCCCGCCTGTGTGCTGCATCTGCGTCTGCCCGCCAATACGGTGGATGTGAATGTCCACCCCGCCAAAACGGAAGTAAAATTCTTAAATGAAAAAGCGGTTTTTGATTGCGTCCACTACGGTGTATTGGGTGCGTTGAATAAGACCCCCGACCGTCCTCAAATGCAGTTTAAGCCCGCGCCTGCAGTTCCCGCCGTGCCCTCTGCCCCCAAGCCGGAAGCACCAAAAGCTGCCCCTGTCAAACAGGAAAGCTTTTTCCGTACTATGACCACGGAAGAATTCAAAACCTTCTCCACTGCCTTGAAGGATGCCCCGCAGCCAAAACAGGAAGCGGCAGCTGCCACCGTAAAAGCCATAAACCAGCAAGCACTGCCTTTGCGGGATTCCATTGTGCTGCCGGTTTCCCTGCCTCCTCTGCCGGAAAAGCCTGCACCTGTGGTGTCAGAACCGCAGCCCGAACCGGAACAAGCCGTACTGCCCATGCCTCAGGGAATTCCCTGGCGGATCGTGGGTGAGCTGTACCGCAGCTATATTCTGGTGGAACAGGGCGAGGAAGCCTTCCTGATCGATAAACATGCCGCCCATGAGCGGATCCTCTTTGAGAAGCTGAAAGCCAATCAGGAAGCCATCAGCGCCCAAACCCTTTTGACCCCCATTCCATGCCGCTTGAGTCCCGAAGGCTGCGCCGAACTGTTAAGCAACAAGGCCCTTCTGGAAGAACTGGGTTTTGAAATGGAAGAATTCGGTGACAACACAGTTTTGCTGCGGCAGATCCCCATGGATCTTTCCCCGGAACAGGCTGTAGAAACCGCGGAAGCACTGGCTGCCGACCTGCTCAGCGGCCGCCGAGAACGGAAGGATTCCGTCAGAGACGAAGTGCTGCACACCGTTGCCTGTAAAGCCGCCATCAAGGCAGGCTGGGACAACGATCCCAAAGAACTGGAAGCGCTTGTCAAGCAGGTCATGGCCAATGAGGAGCTGAAATACTGCCCCCACGGGCGGCCCATCTGTATTTCTCTGAGTAAAAAGCAACTGGAAAAACAATTTAGGAGAGCCTGATATGTCCCGTTCCGAAAAAGCCGTTTTTACCAATTTATGTATGGTCTGCGATGATGCCGGGAATATTCTGGTCCAGGACCGCAAAGACCCGGATTGGCCCGGTTTATGCTTTCCCGGCGGTCATGTAGAACCGGGAGAGTCCTTTGTGGAGTCGGTGATCCGGGAGGTTTGGGAAGAAACAGGCCTTACCATCCAAAATCCCAAACTTTGCGGCACCAAGCAGTTTAAAACTGAAGACGGCGAGCGGTATGTGGTCTTTTTCTACAAGACAAACCGTTTTTCCGGTCAATTGCAATCCTCAGCCGAGGGCGAGGTCTTTTGGATTGCCAAAACCGATCTGCACAAATACACCCTCTGCAGTGACTTTGAAAGTATGATTCAAGTATTTGAATCCGATGAACTCAGTGAGTTCTATTATTATAAGGAGAATGGCGATTGGAAGCTGAAGCTGCTATGAAAAATATAATATGCATCGCAGGCCCCACCGCCTCCGGAAAAACCACCCTGTCCATCGCCCTGGCAAAGGAGCTGGATGCTGAGATCGTATCCTGTGACTCTATGCAGGTGTACAAACGCATGGACATCGGCACTGCCAAACCCACTGTGGAGGAGCGGGAAGGGATCCCCCATCACATGCTGGATGTGGCCGAACCGGATGAAGATTTTTCCGTCAGCCGCTACTGTAATATGGCATCGCCCATCGTGGACGATATCATAGCTCGCGGAAAAACCGCTATCATCGTCGGCGGCACCGGTCTTTATATGGACAGTCTCATCAAAGGCAACGACTTTGCCCCCTTCCCTTCCACCGGTATGCGGGAAAAGCTGGAGGCACAACCCATTGAAGATGTATATGCCCAACTGCAAGCCATTGATCCGGAAGCCGCTTCCCGGCTGCATCTCGCGGACAAAAAGCGGATCATCCGGGCCATGGAAGTCTATCTGGAAACCGGCGAGACCATCACAGAGCATAACCGCCGCACCCAGGCCATCCCGCCCAGGTACAACCCTGTCTGGTTTGCTTTGGAAGATGAAAATCGGCAGGATCTGTATCACCGGATCGACCGCCGGGTGGAAATCATGCTGGAACAGGGTTTGATCGATGAAATCAAATCCCTTTTGGCATCCGGCATCCCAGCCAAATGCACTGCCATGCAGGCCATTGGTTATAAGGAATTTGTTGCCGCTCTGGAAGGCCAAATCTCCATCGCAGAAGCAGCCGCTCAAGTGCAGCAATCCTCCCGGCACTATGCAAAGCGCCAGCTGACATGGTTCCGCCGAAACAGTAATATCCATTGGCTCCGACGCGGAAAATCTGCAGGCACAGAGGAAATTCTTCATATGGCCCGACAGATTCTGCACGAAACCGACAACTGAAATCTGCTACCATATGTACATCCCAAACATCTTGAAAGAAAGAAGGAGTACATATGTCGGACACCGTCAATTTACAGGACGCCATTTTAAACGAGGTGCGGAAGGACAGGATCCCCGTAACCCTGTTTCTGATGAATGGCTTCCAGCTCAGAGGAATCATCACAGGCTTCGACAGCTTTGTGGTGGTGCTGGTCACAGATGGCAAGCAGCAGATGATCTATAAACATGCCATCTCCACCCTGGCCCCCATAAAAACGTTGAAAGCCGCACAGAGTGCATAACCCAGGGGGCGACGGACTCTTCCGCCGCCCCTTTGGCTTGCCTGTATATTAAGATAAATGATCGTTTATGCGAGCAGTTGCCTAAAACGCATGTCATTCTGAGCGTGTTGCAGAGCGCAGCGAATCTTCTAATGTAATGATTGCCGGTGGCAATCATACCGCAACAAATTGAAGGGAGTCGAAGAATCCGCTCTTTTAGGTACAGATCCTTCGACTCGCGTTGCTCGCTCAGGATGACACGGAAACTTGGTGGGTGGTGCGCTAAACGTTCATTTACAGAAAGAAGGAACTTTCCATGTCCATTGCCGAAAATGTTTCCCTGATCAAAGAAAACATTGCCAAAGCCGCAATTGCCGCAGGCCGGGATCCCAAGGACATCCTGTTGTGCGCTGCCACCAAGATGAACGACGCAGATGCCGTCCGGCAGGCCATCGCCGCCGGTGTGGATTGCTGCGGAGAAAACCGGGTTCAGGAGTTGACCGCCAAACTGGCACAGAATGCCTACGAGGGCGCGCCTGTCCATTTTATCGGCCGTCTGCAAACCAACAAGGTCAAGCAGGTGGTGGGAACCGTTTCTCTGATTCACAGTGTAGACCGGCGCAATCTTCTGGAAGCGATTCAGAAGGAAGCGGCCCGGCGGGATATGATCCAGGACGTTCTTCTGCAGGTCAATATCGGTCACGAAGACTCCAAGGGTGGTTTCTGGGAAGACGAACTGCTGCAGCTTCTTCCAGAATTGGCCAATTTTCCCAACGTTCGCGTAAGGGGATTAATGGCAATCCCCCCGATTTGCGATAATTCTACAGAAAACGACAAATTTTTTCAAAAAATGTACAACCTGAGTGTTGACATCAGCGATAAAAAATACGATAATGTATCTGTCGACATTATGTCCATGGGCATGTCGGATGACTACGCCAGCGCGATTCGTTTTGGAAGCACTATGATTCGCGTGGGCACCGCCATCTTTGGTGCCCGTAATTACACAACTTCGCATCAAACCTGATGTGAACATATTGGAGGAAAATAGAGATGAGTTTTTGGGATAATGTTAAAAAGTTTGCACAGCCCTACGCCGATGACGATTACGATGATTACGAAGATGACGAGATGGAAGAGTTTGAGGAAGAGGCAGAGCCCGCTCCCCGTCCTGCCCGCCGCAACCCCTTCACTTCTTCCGTTTCTAACGATACCGCTTCCGATTACAGCGCTCCCGCTGTTTCTTCCGCACCTGTCAGCAGCGGTTTCAGCGGTCAGGTTTTGAACATGAGCTCCGGCAAGCAGGAAGTTGTTCTGTTCCATGCCAAGGCTTTTGATGATGCCGCTAAGGCTGCCGGTGAGCTGCGCAGCAAGAGAGCCATCATTCTGAACATGGAGAATGTAGACAAGGCTCTGACCCGCCGTGTTGTGGACTTCCTGTCCGGCTGCGTATTTGCCCTGGACGGTCAGGTCAAGAAGATCGCCCAGTCCACCTACCTGTTCTGCCCTCACAGCATGGACATTCTGGGTGACCTGGAAAGCTTTCAGGCTGAAGCTGAGAGCTATGTATAACACGGAGGTATAAACCATGTTTACCCCTCAACAAATTGAGCAGATCTCCTTCGAAAAGGCCACTTTCGGTGGCTACAAAATGGAGGATGTGGATGAGTTCCTGGAGCCGCTGACCGAGGATTATATCACCCTCTACAAGGAAAACGCGCTGCTGAAGAGCAAGATGCGTGTTCTGGTTGGCAAGCTGGAGGAGTACCGCAAGAACGAGGCTTCCATGAAGGATGCCATGGTCAATGCCCAGAAGACCTGCGATAAGATGGTCAAGGAAGCAGAAGCCAAGTGTACCCAGATGCTCAGCGATGCCAATGCCACCGCTGCTGAAAACGCTAAGAATGCCGATGCTATGATCGCTTCTGAAAATGCCCGGGTAGAAGATGCCAAGAAGGCCGCTGCCGCCAAGATCGATGAGATCCAGGAGCAGATCCGTTCCTGCCTGCAGGCATTGGACCGCATCAAGGAAGCCAACCGTCCCATCGCCGCCGGTCCTTTCGACTTTGAGCGTGTCAACAACCGCACAGCCGTTGATGACAACGCGGAGGCTGTTGCCAACGAGATTGCTCAGAATCTGGAAGCTTTGGTAGGCACTACCGAGGACGCGGATATCAAGATCGAGCCGCAGCACCCCGTTTCCGACACCACCAGCAAGTTTGCAAACCTGCAGTTTGGCCGGAACTACGATCCCAACCACAAATAATATACCACAACGCAAAGACGAGGACGCGTAAGGCATATACCGCTTCCAGAGAGCTGCCGGAAGGTGCAAGGCAGTAAGCAGGCATGTTCTTATATCACCTCCGAGCAGCGCACCGAACAGGTTTTTCCATCAGTAGGCTGCGCCGGGTACGCCCGATACAGCGCTTATGAGTGCTGCCGCAAGGCAGAACAAGAGTGGTACCGCAGAGGTAATACATGCCTTTGTCTCTTACTATGGAGACAAAGGCATCTTTTTTTGATTATAAATGGAGGTAACTTCCAATGGATTACAAAAATACGATCATCACCCCCAAGACCGACTTCCCCATGAAGGCCGGTCTGCCTGCCCGTGAACCCGGTATGCTGCAGCGCTGGGAAGAGCAGGATCTGTACAACGCAATGCTGGAAAAGAATAAAGGTCTGCCCACCTTCGTTCTGCACGACGGCCCTCCCTTCTCCAACGGCTATATCCACATGGGTCACGCACTGAATAAAGCTTTGAAGGACTTCATCGTCCGCAGCCATGCCATGATGGGCTTCTACACCCCCTATGT
>JAZRKL010000111.1:0-9584 GCA_045646265.1 Faecousia sp. | reverse complement strand
CGTCAGCCCATCGGCTTCCTATGCTTCGCCTGAACCAATTATCCATCCCCCTTAGGTCGCAGATTCTTGAGCCATGGGGCAGTTCTAAGGCAAGACACCGCTTCGCAGACGGGCTTGCTGCCCTTCAAGAAGCGGTAACGAGGCATTAGGACTGCCCCGTGGCTCAAGAACGGGTTCGGATTATATTGGTCAGGCTATACTGCAACTGTATCGTCTATGATCGCGGCGGTACGGATACTTTTCGCCTTTGTCAGACCTTCGAAAAATTTGATGGGCCACTTCTTGCCGGAAGCAAACTGCACCCGGAAGGAAAGCTTGTGACCGTCGGTAATGGCCTCCGCCCGCAGATTGCTGATACGCCCCTTGTACTTTTCGGCCAGGGTATGTACGGTATCCAGTGTGGCGGCAATATCGCCGGTTTCCAAAGTGTAATTATGCGAGATCTTCGGCTTGATGAGCTTGTCCTGGAAGAACTCAAACAGGGTCAGGGTAATGAAGATAAACACCATGCCCACCAACGCTACCGCGTAGTAGCCGCCGCCGGCGGCAATGCCCAGGCAGGCCACGCTCCAAAGGCTGGCCGCGGTGGTCAGGCCCTTGACATTGATGCCTTCCCGCAAAATGGTGCCGGCACCCAAAAAGCCCACACCGGTAATGACCTGAGCGGCCAGACGGGCAGGGTCGGGGGATGCCCCGTAAGCACGGTATTCTGCGAAAATCAACTGTCCGGTGATCATCACCGCACAGGCACCCAGGGCCACCAGAATGTGGGTTCGCATACCCGCAGGCCGGTGGGTATATTCACGCTCAGTGCCGATGACCAGGCCTACCAGCATGGCACAAAGAAGCCGCATGGCAATGCCGCCCCAGCCCAGAGCCGGAGGTGCCGCTTCTGCGGTAACAGCAGTTAAAAATGTCATACCGAACCCTCCTAATACAATATTGGTATATTATATGGTTTCCAACGGGGGTTTGTCAACCAATTTGCCATAGAAAGAGCGCCATCCCGGTGAGACGGCGCTCTGGATCATTGCTTATATCATGCATCCTCTTCCAGGGTTGCTTCCATTTCCTTTTGGATTTCCGCATCATAGGAGAGAATGGGGGCCACATCCTTGCCGACGATCTTGCGGTCTACATAGTTCTTTGTGACCTTCAAAACCAGCGGCAGCAGGGAGATAACACCGATCAGGTTGGGAATCATCATCAAACCGTTGAAGGTATCGGACAGATCCCATGCCAGACCGCCTTCCATCACAGCACCGGAAACGATCATGGCAACGAAGATCACTCTGTAGATCTTCACACCCTTGACACCGAACAGGTACTCCACTGCCTTGGAGCCGTACTGAGACCAGCCGAGGACGGTGGTGAAAGCAAAGAACAGCATGGCGATGGCCACGAACCATGTACCGGGAGCGCCGAAATACTTACCAAATGCCTGGGAAACCAGAGTGTCGCCGTTGGCACCGGCCACAGGCGCGCCGGTGGCCAGATCCACATAACCGGTGGAAAGAACCACCACAGCGGTCATGGTGCAGACCACAAAGGTATCAAAGAACACTTCGAAGATGCCCCACATACCTTGCTTCACAGGCTCTTTCACGTTGGAAGAGGAGTGGACCATAACGGAAGAGCCGAGACCCGCTTCGTTGGAGAACACACCTCTCTTGAAGCCCTGGGTCATAGTCTTCTTAATGAGAATACCGATACCGCCGCCCAGGAACGCGGCAGGGGTAAAGGCGAACTTGAAGATGGAGGCAAACATGGCGCCTACCTGATTGATGTTGATGCCAAAGATAATGAGGCTGCCGATGACGAAGACAACCGCCATAAAGGGAACGACGATCTCTGCTACCTTTGCGATTCTGCGCAGACCGCCGATAATGATCAGTGCGCCGACGATGAGCAGTGCAATGCCGATCAGCAGATGGATAATATCGATCTGTGTGCCGGGGATGGTGCCCAGGGTCACATTGGTGAAGAAGGCGGCATCCATATTCAGAACGATCTTATTGACCTGTGCCATGTTACCGATACCGAAGGATGCCAGAATGGCGAAGCAGGAGAACAGAACAGCCAGCACATTGGCAATGGGCTGCAGCCACTTCTTGCCGTAACGCTTGCCCAGACCGTCTTTCAGGTAGTACATAGGACCGCCGGACCACTCGCCGTCCTTATTTCTGCGGCGGTAGTAGATGCCCAGCAGGTTTTCTGAGAAGTTGGTCATCATGCCAAAGAAAGCGGCCATCCACATCCAGAACACAGCGCCGGGACCGCCGGTGACGATGGCGGAAGCAACACCGGCAATATTACCGGTACCGATGGTAGCGGCCAGAGCGGCACACAGAGCCTGGAACTGGGAAATGGCTTTCTTGTCCTGATTGTGGGTACTGTTGCTGTCCTTCTTAAAAATACTGGCGATGGTCTTTTTCCACCAGTGACCCAGATGGCTGATCTGGAATACTTTTGTGCCAAAGGTCAGCAGTACGCCTGTGCCGATGAGCAGGATCAGTCCGGGAAGACCCCACACCGCGTTATTGACGACGCCGTTAATGTCAGCAATCTTTTCAATCAACTTGTCCATAAAAAATACCTCCGAAATAGATCCAAAAAGAATAAGCGGGTCACGCATACAGCACGACCCGCCCAAAAAGCATAGAATCCTAAAAAAAGAAATCTTTGTCCTTTTGCCTGAGAGTTTGGCGCTGCAGCGCTTGCACCTTCGGCCCCCAACTCAATGGGTGTCTCCAAAGCTCCGTCAGCATTCGGTCTTCATCCTTGCGGACACCTGAGAGCGTTACTCCTTCGGCTGCGTTTTGCAATTTCCCGAAATGCTTCAACCGGAATTATTCAGTTCATGCGGAGATTATACGACAGTGATCGCTATTTTGCAAGTCCTTTTTGCAAAAATTTCAAAAAGTCCCGGATGTTTGTCACCAATGTCATTCAGTTAAGAATGTCATCCTGAGGAGACGGAGCTGATGAAGGATCTCCAAAAATGATAGACCGGAGATTCTTCGACTCGCTTCGCTCACTCAGAATGACATTGATGTTCGTTACAGGTTATAGTATTTGTCAAACTCAGCGGGGTGGGGGATGGCAGCCATCTGTCTGCTTTCGGCACGCTTCATCTTGATGAAATTACGCAGCAGTTCTTCGGGGAATACGCCGCCTTCGGTCAGGTATGCGTAGTCCTTTTCCAGACAGTCAAGGGCTTCTTCCAGAGAAGTGGGCAGACCCTTCAGCTTTGCCTTTTCTTCCTCCGGCAGGTGATACAGGTTCATATCATAGGGACCCCAGCCGTTTTCATGGGGATCGATCTTGTTCTTGACACCGTCCAGACCGGCCATCAAAATCGCCGCGTAGCAGAAATAAGGATTGCAGGTGGCATCGGGGTTGCGCAGCTCGAAGCGGCGCTTGTCGGGACTCTTGGCATAGGCGGGGATACGGATGACAGCGCTTCTGTTGGAGGTGGCATAACCAACGGTGACAGGTGCTTCGAAGCCGGGCACCAGCCGCTTGAAGGAGTTGGTGCTGGGGTTGGTGATGGCACACAGGGAGCCGATGTGCTTGAGGATGCCGCCCATAAAATAGTGGGCAGTTTCACTCAGATGGGCATAGCCGTTATCGTCAGAGAATACAGGCTGTCCGTCCTTGAACAGGATCATATGCACGTGCATACCGCTGCCGGCTTCTCCGTAAATAGGCTTGGGCATAAAGGTGGCGCTCTTGCCGTACTTGAGAGCAGTGTTGTGGATGATATACTTGATCATCATGGTGGCATCTGCCATGTGCACCACTTCACCAAGCTGCGGCTCAATCTCGAACTGGCCGGAGGCGGCTACCTCGGGATGGTGGTAGTTGATCTCAATGCCGGCTTCCTTCATCAGCATGCACATTTCGCTGCGGCACTCGTAGGCCACATCAAAGGGCTTTGCGATGTGGTAATTCTTCTGCTTGGGAACGATGACACCGGTGCCGTCGGTGGCAGAGTTCCAGTAGGACTGCTTGGCATCCACCGTTGCGCCGATATATCTGCCCTCCACGCTCCAGGTCACATCATCAAACAGATAAAATTCAAACTCGGGGAGGATTTTCATCTCATCGGCAACACCGCTGCGCTTCATATGCTCCACGGCGGCCTTGATGATATTGCGGGGATATTGGGCCAGAGGACGGTTTTCGGGGGTGTCGATGATCATTGCGTTGCCGGTCATGGAAAGCGTGGGGATCGCGCAGAAGGGATCCACTGTGGCGGTGTCCAGATCGGGGATGAACACCATGTCGCTCTTTTCAACCACAGCGTAGCCGTAGTTGGAAGCATCGAAACCGATGCCGCTTTTCATGGTATCTTCACAAAAGTTTTCTGCGGGAATGGTCACATGGCGGTACTGACCGTTGATATCGACCATTTTGAAGTCCACCATCCGGATTCCCTTTTCTTCGATGATCGCAAGGATGTCCTGAACTGTTTTTGCCATAAAACGCACCTCTTCCGTAAATATTGTCAATATTAGTATATACCAGAAATTGTTTTTTTGTCAACAATCTGTACTGACTTGCGGGAAATGAGGTGCGGCTGATTTTCAACATTTTTAAATTTACTATTCCTTTTTCTGCCAGATGGTTGTATAATAAAGAAAAATAAAATGGGAGGTATGTGATATGAACACACCTGCTTTGATTTTGGATCCTTTGAAGAAGAAAGCTCTGGACGCGGGCTTTGCCGCTGCCTTTGGCGGAGAGCCGACCCGGTATTTTTCTGCCCCCGGCCGCACGGAGATTGGCGGCAACCATACAGACCATCAGCGGGGTCGTGTTCTGGCCGCTGCGGTGAATCTGGACACGGTGGCTGCTGTCCGGGAAAACGGGTCCGATGTGATCCGGATTCTTTCAAAGGGCTATCCCCGTTGTGAGATCAATGTAAACGAACTGACCCCCAAGGCAGAGGAAATCAATTCCACACCCGCGCTGATCCGTGGTGTGGCGGCCCGCTTCGCGCAGCTTGGCTGTGAAGTAAAGGGATTTGACGCTTACTGTGAATCCACTGTCCTGCCCGGCAGCGGACTTTCCTCCTCTGCCGCTTACGAGGTGCTGATCGGTACCATCATCAACCATCTGTTCTTTGATGCCAAGGTTTCTCAGGCAGAGGTGGCCCAGATCGGCCAGTATGCCGAAAATGTGTTCTTCGGCAAACCCTGCGGCCTGATGGATCAAACCGCTTCCGCTGTAGGCAATCTGGTGACCATCGATTTCTTTGATAAAGAGAATCCTGTGATCAAGTCGGTGGCTTTTGATTTTTCAACCTGCGGTCATGCCCTTTGCATCATTGATTCCGGTGCCGACCATGCGGATCTGACCGACGAATACGCTGCTGTTCCCGGCGAAATCAAGGCCATCGCCGCCTGTTTTGGCAAGGAAGTGCTGACCCAGATCGATGAGGCAGACTTCTTTGCTGCAATTCCGCAGCTGCGCAAGCAGTGCGGCGACCGTGCTGTGCTTCGGACTGTCCACTTCTATCAGGAAAATGCCCGGGTGCCCAAGCAGGTGGCGGCTCTGGAACAGGGGGATTTTGATACCTTCCTGAAGCTGATCAAGGAAAGCGGCTACTCCTCCTACATGTACTTACAAAATGTCATTCCTGCCGGCTATAAGGCCCATCAGGATGTAGCGTTGGCGCTGGCCATGTGTGAGCATTTCCTGCAGGGCAAGGGCGCTTACCGTGTCCATGGCGGCGGCTTTGCCGGTACGGTTCAGGCCTTTGTTCCCTTTGAGATACTGGACAGTTTCCGTACAGGCATTGACGGCATACTGGGCGAGGGCGCATGCCATGTGCTGTCTGTGCGTCCCCAGGGCGGTGTTGAGATGGAGGTTCAGGGATGAACATTGAAACATATATCGACTCCTTGGTATCCTATGCCATGAATACCGGCCTTGCCGAGCCGGTTGACCATCAGGTGCTGATCAACAGATTGCTGGACCTGCTGCATATGGATGACTATACGCCTTCTGAAGAACCCCAAACGGAAGATCTGGAAGAAATTCTCTCCGGTATTCTGGATTATGCTGTAAAGAAGGGTCTGTGCGATGACGGCATCACCGCCAGGGATATTTTTGATACCCGTATCATGGGTGCGCTGACCCCCATGCCCCGGGAAGTGATCCGCACCTTCCGGGAAAAATATGCCGAAGATCCTGTCAAGGCTACCGATTGGTACTACAAGTTCAGCTGTGATACGGACTATATTCGCCGTTACCGGATCGCCAGGGATATGCGCTGGAAGTATGAAAGCGAATACGGTGAGATGGATATCACCATTAACCTTTCCAAGCCGGAAAAGGATCCCAAAGCCATTGCTGCCGCCAAAAACGCACCCCAGACAGCCTATCCCAAGTGCCAGCTTTGCGTGGAAAACGAAGGCTATGCCGGCCGCATGAACCATCCTGCCCGTGCAAACCACCGGATCATTCCCATCGAAGTCTGCGGCGCGGATTGGTGCCTGCAGTATTCCCCCTATGTCTACTATAACGAACACTGCATCGTGTTCAATGCCCGGCACATTCCCATGAAGATCGATAAGTCCGCCTTTGAAAAGCTGCTGGATTTTGTAAGGGTGTTCCCCCATTACTTTGTAGGCTCCAACGCGGATCTTCCCATTGTGGGCGGCTCCATCCTCAGCCATGAGCATTTCCAGGGTGGCCACTACACCTTTGCCATGGAAACCTCTCCGGTGGAAAAAGAGATTGCTTTCCGTGGGTTTGAGGATATCAAGGCCGGTATCATCAAGTGGCCCATGAGCGTTATCCGTCTGCGGGGTGCCGATCCTGCCCGGATCGCAGAGCTGGCGGACAAGATCCTGCTGGCATGGCGGGGTTACAGCGACGAAAGCGTTGGCGTTATCGCGTTCTCTGACGGGCAGCCTCATAACACCATTACCCCCATTGCCCGCCGCAGAGGGGAAGACTTTGAGTTGGATCTGGTGCTGCGCTGCAACATTACCACCGAAGAGCATCCCATGGGTGTGTTCCATCCCCACGCGGAAAAGCATCACATCAAAAAGGAAAACATTGGCCTCATCGAGGTCATGGGCCTTGCGGTGCTGCCCAGCCGCTTGAAGAAGGAACTGACCGATCTGGCAGAAGCGGCGGTTACGGGAAAAGATATTTCTGCCGATGAAGTGCTGAGCAAGCACGCCCCTTGGCTGGCGGAATTGAAGCAGACCTATACCTTCACTGCCGAAAATGCCATGGAGATCATCCTGCAGGAGACCGGCAAGGTATTCGCCGCGGTTCTGGAGGACGCGGGTGTGTATAAGAATACCCCCGAGGGCAGAGCAGCCTTTGCCCGCTTTGTGGATCATGTAAATCAGACAGCATAAGCATAGCAAAACCCTCCGGCTGTGAGCCGGAGGGTTTTGTAATTTAGAGCTTGTCTTCTGCGGAGGTGACTGGCGGTGTTTTATAGATTGCGTTTGCCAGCAGGAGCGCGCAAATACCGGAAATCAGTTTGCCCACGATCATGGGAACAACATAATTCGGGTCGAATGCCATGGTGAATGCCAGATGGCCGCCAAAAACAAAGGCGGCAGACACAGCAAAGGCAGCATTCAGAACCACACCTTTTTTGTTCATCTGATCCATAACACCGAAGGAAGAGGCATTGGTGACCAAGCAACCCAAAATGGCCAGTGCGGAAACACCGTTGATCCCCAATTTTGTTCCCAAGGCATTGAGCGGTTTCTTTGCAAATTTCGCGACTGCAAACATAAAAGGTAAGGCGCCGGAAAGGGTAACGCATGCATTGGCGCAGATAAAGGCTGCGTTTTCAAAAGTGTCCAGATGTGGATTGATTTCTACCTTGGTAAGGAATGTAAAAATAGACATCACAAGACCGGCCAGTGCCAGGAACTTCATGATAAAACCAAATACCCAGAAGCATTTGATGCAGATGCCGGGAACCAGAATCAACGCGATAATCAGAATCGCTGAAAGAATGACCAGTGGAATCAGGTTGATCAAAAGCGCAGCGATGTTGATATTACATATCAGACCGGCAACCAACGAACCGACAGGGATGGTAGCGATACCGCACAGTAAGCCGAAAAACAGCTCGTTATGCTGCTGCTTCTTCACAAGTCCAAGGGAAAAAGGAATTGTAAAGGAAATAACGCAGCCCATCATGGAGGAAATAACAAATGCATTGTAATTTCCAATGTCTTCTGCTTTGCAAACACTTTGGGCAAGCTGCATTCCGCCCATGTCATTTGCGAAAAGGGAAGCCGGAATGATAGAGGGGTCGATTCCGAAAACACGGTAGAAGCCTTCAAAAACCGGCATCAGCCAAACACCGATGGCAGGCGCGATGACGATCATGCCCAGCATGGAAAGAACCATGGGCGCAAAGAGAGAAAATGCTTTTTCGAATTCCTTGCCAATACCAAATCGATTGCCAAACAGATAATCCATGGCACCGGCAAAAGAGAATATTAAAATGACAATGGTGATTCCGCTCATAATGCCACCTCTTTGAAGCCGCTGTCGGTTAAGATCCATTTGGTCTTAAAACCGACCTGTGCGATCAGTTCCGTTGCTTCTTCATAGAAACAATCGAGAAAGTGTTTATTATGACAATCCGAGGAGATAACCACACCGAAACTGCAGCGGTTAAATTCCCTGAGAAAGTCCATTTGGGGATATGGGCAGGTGCGGTAACCCCGGGCGATGGCTCCCGTGTTTACCTCGAAGAGAGGAATTTTCCCTTTGAGGGCATGAATAGCCTCGAAACCTGCATGGAGGTACTCCTTCGAGGATGTGTCGATAAAGTTCCCTGTTTCGTTATTCTTGGTGTTGAGGTCAAAGTGGCCGATGATATCGAAATTTCCCCGTTCAGGCAGCCGGGCCACGGTTTCAAAATACTTTTTGGAAAATGCCAGACCATCGCCGCCAAAATTCCGGTGCAGATATGTGAGGGTTTTTTCAAGGTTGGAGTCAAAGCCTAAAACTTCACCGTCGAAATCAAGGTAATGAACGGAACCGATCAGGTAGTCAAAGCCGTCTGTGGGAACTTCGGAATACATCTCAAATTCCATTCCGCAGAATATATCGATCATGCCCCGGTACTTTGCCTTCAACCCACGGACTTCCGCCTTGTAGTCTGCCATATCTTCGATGGTCATTTGTCCCGGATAGGAGGAAAAATGCATGTAGGAATGCTCAGAAAAACCAATAGAGTCAAAACCTCTTTCAATGGCTTCCAGGATCAGCGCCTCCGGGGTATCTTTGCCGTCGCCATAGACCGTGTGGATATGCAGGTTCTGTTTGTTTTCCATAATAACGAGCCTTCTTTTCTGTAGTGCTGTCTTGTGTTCTTTGCAATTTCTTACTATAGCATACATCCGGGAAAAATCAATTCTTTGGCAAACAGGATTTATAATTTTCTGTGCCCGGTGGAAAATACCCCCCCCTCCGAACGGAGGGGGGTGCAATTATGAAACTCAGATGCCTGCCAGCTTCATCAGCTCGGGAACCTTGGCTTCCCAACCCAGAGCCATGATGTGCAGACCCTGGCAGTAGGGACGGCA
>JAZRKL010000110.1:0-3111 GCA_045646265.1 Faecousia sp. | reverse complement strand
AGAAGGACGAAGGTGCTCCGCTCAGGATGACAGAAGAAGGACGAAGGTGCTCCGCTCAGGATGACAGAAGAAGGACGAAGGTGCTCCGCTCAGGATGACAGAAGAAGGACGAAGGTGCTCCGCTCAGGATGACAGAAGAAGGACGAAGGTGCGCAGAAAGATAGTAGGAGGGATTGAAATTGGCAAATCCCAATATGATCGGCGGCGGGCGGTACACCCGTGCCGAGGTCAGCGGCGACAAGCGCCGCTTTGAAGCGAAAAAAATCGATGTAAAGGCGCTGCTGCTGCGGCTGTGGAAGTATCTGGGCCGCAACCGGCTGCTGGTGATTCTGGCGATGCTCTTAAGCACCGTCTCCAGCGTGCTGTCGCTGTACGGCCCGAAGCTGTCGGGTCAGGCCATCAATGCCATCGAGCTGGGCAAGGGCAAGGTGGATTTTGACACCGTGTGGCGCTGCTGCATTCTGATGGCGGTGTGCTATCTGACGGCCTGTCTTCTCAGCTATCTGCTCCATTTGACGGTGCTGAAGCTGTCCCGTGCCGTGGCCAAGCAGATGCGAAAGGACGTGTTCGATCATCTGGCGGCGCTGCCGGTGAGCTACTTTGACCGCTACCAGACCGGCGACATCATTTCCACCATTACTTACGACATCGACACGGTGAACCAGTCGCTGTCTACTGACCTTTTGCAGATCCTGCAGACGGTGGTGACGGTGGTGGTTTCCTTAGTGATGATGCTGTCCATCGCGCCCCAGCTGCTGGTTATTTTTGTATTTACCGTGCCGCTGACGGTGGTGTTTACCAAGTGGCTGACGGGTCTTGTCAGACCCCTTTTCCGCAAGCGCAGCGCCAGGCTGGGTCAGCTCAACGGCTTTGTGGAGGAAATGCTTCAAGGCCAGAAGACCATCAAGGCCTACGGACGGGAAAAAGCGGTGCTGGAGCGGTTCGATGAAAAGAACAACGCTGCCGTGGAGGCCTACACCAAGGCCGAGGCCAACGGCACCATCACCGGCCCCAGCGTCAACTGCATCAACAACATTTCTCTGGCGCTGGTGTGCATGTTCGGCAGCGTGCTTTATTTGAAGGGAAGCATCGGTCTGGGTGACCTTTCGAGCTTTGTGCAGTATTCCCGGCGGTTTAGCGGCCCTATCAACGAAATGGCCAACATTGTGGCGGAGCTGCAAAGCGCCATGGCCGCGGCGGAGCGGGTATTTACCCTCATCGATGCCGCACCCGAAAAGGAAGATGCCCCCGATGCCATGGTTTTGGAAGGTGTCAAGGGCGATGTGGCCATGGAAGAAATCGACTTTTCCTATGTGCCGGGTACGCCCATTATCCAGAACCTCAACTTCTATGCCAAGCCCGGCTCTTTGACCGCCATCGTCGGCCCCACCGGCGCGGGCAAGACCACCATTATCAACCTGCTGATGCGGTTTTATGACCCGGACAAGGGCGCTATCTACGTGGATGACAAGGAAGTGCGGACGCTGACAAGAGCATCCCTGCGGGGCGCGTATTCCATGGTTTTGCAGGATACCTGGCTGTTCCACGGCACGATCTACGAGAACATCGCCTACGGCAAGGAGGGCGCTACCATGGAGCAGGTGGTGGCGGCAGCCAAGGCGGCACACATCCATTCGTATATTTCAAGACTGCCCAAGGGGTACGACACGGTGCTTAGTGACAACGGCGCGTCTATCTCCAAGGGGCAGAAGCAGCTTTTGACCATCGCAAGAGCCATGCTCTTAGACGCCCACATGCTGATTCTGGACGAGGCCCCCTCCAACGTGGACACCCGCACCGAGCAGCACATTCAGGCGGCTATGCGGCAGCTGATGAAGGACAAGACCTGCTTCGTCATCGCCCACCGGCTGTCAACCATTCAGTCCGCGGATCATATTCTGGTGCTAAGCGGGGGACAGGTGGTGGAACAGGGTGACCACGAGAGCCTCATGGGGCAAAGGGGATTCTATTATAGGCTGTATCAGGCGCAGTTTGATTCGGTCGGATGACCGAATCAAAAATGCAAAATGCATAATGCATAATGCAAAATTGTGGTATGCGCTTCGCGCATAATTTAAAATCGTCGCCTTTGGCGACACATCAATTTTGAATTTTACATTTTGAATTTTGCATTCGATTAAGACAATGTTGGATGAAAGGTAAAATTTTATGGAAGTATTACATATGAGCGGTGCGGGCAATGACTTTATGGTCATGGATGCCCGGGGCGGAAATTACGATTTTGAAAAGCTGGCCATCGAGCTGTGCGCCATGTCCGGCGCTGACGGCTTTATGGCGGTGGATTACGCGGAGGACGCGGACTTTACGCTGCATTTTTACAACTCCGACGGCTCCCGGGGCGAGATGTGCGGCAACGGCAGCCGGTGCATCTGCAAATTTGCCTACGATCACGGCATCGCAGGGGAAAGCATGGTCATTCACACGGATGCCGGTCTGGTGCCCGGCTGGCGGCTGGGGGAAAACCAGTACCGGGTGAAGCTGAACGACCCCGGTGTGCTGGATTTGGAAAGACGGGAGGATGCGGCCTATGTGGAGCTGGGCTGCCCCGGTGTGCCCCACGGTGTGGTGGCGCTGCCCGGTTTGGATTTTGAAATGCGGGAGCAGCTCAGAGAGCGGGCAAAGGCGCTGCGGTTTGACAAGGCCTTTCCCAAGGGTGCCAACATCAATTTCTATGATTGGGTCGGTGACGGGGAAGTAAGAGTGCTGACTTATGAGCGGGGCGTGGAGGATTACACCCTTGCCTGCGGCACAGGCTGCGGCTCTACGGCGGCGGTGCTGCGCGCACTGGGAAAGCTGCCGGAGGGAAAGCTTGTGTGCCATGTGCCGGGCGGTACGCTGGCGGTGACCATTGCGGATGGACTTTATTTAGAGGGGCCGGCGGTGGTTGTGAAGGAATACGAAGTATAAAGAAAGTCCCGGGGTGACCCGGGACTTTTTTGCTTGGCGCTGTAAATGATCGTTTATATTCGTAAGCACCCCCAGGTATGTCATTCTGAGCGAGCGCAGCGAGTCGAAGAATCTACGCATTTTCGTAGTGCTTAGCAGTGTTTCGGTGCGAAGATCCTTCGACGACCTTTCACTCCGCTCAGG
>JAZRKL010000109.1:0-30000 GCA_045646265.1 Faecousia sp. | reverse complement strand
AGGGCAACCACGATTACTGGTGGAGCACCGCGGCAAAGTTCTATAAGTTCTGTCAGCAGAATGGCTTTGAAAACCAGTGGATTCTCAATAACAACTGCTACGAGTATGATAGCTATGCGATCTGTGGCACCCGCGGCTGGTTCTTTGAAGAAGAGCGGAGCGGGCAGCATGATGAAAAAGTCTTTAAGCGGGAACTGCTTCGTCTGGAAGCATCTTTGAAAGCGGCAGGGGATAAGCCTAAGCTGGTTTTTCTCCACTATCCGCCTCGGTATAAGGGCTATACCTGCGATCCTATTCTGGAGCTGTTGGCCCGTTACAATGTTCGCAAGTGCTTCTATGGCCACCTCCACGGCGGCAGCCATAGCCTTGCCCAGGAGGGCCTTTGGGACGGTATCGAGTTCAAGCTTCTGTCGGCAGACCGGTTGAATTTTGAACCTTTCCGTGTGCTGTAATATTTTGAATCGTTTCATAATTTTATCACATCGATAACCGCTGACTTTGTCGGCGGTTATTTTGTGTTCTGAAAAGGAATTTTGAAATTTTCGGGTTTTAAGGCTGAAAAAAACGGAATTTTCTAAAAATATTTTCAGAAAATAGTGGACAAACGGCAGTTTTTTTGCTAAAATATCGTGGTTGCAAATTTTTATGTACTGACCGTTCCGGTCATATTTTTAGGAGGATTCAATTATGAATATCAAAAACGTTGAAAGAAACGGCAATCAGGCAACTGTTGTTGTCGAGATCGACAAGGAACTGATGGAGTCCGGTGTTAACAAGGCATATATGAAGGCCCGGAAGAACATCATGATCCCTGGTTTCCGCAAGGGCAAGGCTCCCCGCAAGATGATCGAGGCTATGTACGGCGCACACGTTTTCTATGAAGACGGCCTGGAAGAGATATTCCCCCAGGTGTACGATTTTGCTATCGCCAGCCAGGAATTCAAGGCTATCGGCCGTCCCAACCTGACTGATATGGATATCAACGAAGAAAACATCGTTACCCTGACTCTGACTACCGATGTATATCCCGAGGTCACTCTGGGCGAGTACAAGGGCCTGGAAGTTGAAAAGGCTGAGGCTGAGGTTACCGATGCACAGATCCAGGCTGAGCTGGACCGTATGGCACAGAATGTCGCTTCCACCGAGACCGTTGAGCGTGCCGCTGAAATGGGTGACACTGCCAACATCAACTTTGAAGGCTTTGACAACGGTGTTCCCTTTAACGGCGGTAAGGGTGAGAACTTTGATCTGAAGCTGGGTTCCGGTTCTTTTGTTCCCGGTTTTGAGGAGCAGGTCGTGGGCATGGCTGCCGGTGAAGAAAAGGATATTGATATCACTTTCCCTGAAGACTACCACGCTGAGCTGGCCGGTAAGCCTGTTGTTTTCCACGTTAAGGTAAACTCTGTTTCCGTCACCAATGTTCCTGCTCTGGATGATGAGTTCGCAAAGGACGTTTCCGAGTTTGACACTTTGGACGAGCTGAAGGCTGATATCCGCGCTAAGGAGCTGGAAAAGCTGCAGAAGCAGTTGGATTCCTCTTTTGAGCAGGCATGTGTTGAGAAGGCAGTAGAGAATGTTACCGTTGATATGCCCGCAGCTCTGATTGAGTCTGAGCTGGACAACCAGATGGAGCGTTTTGGCTACCAGCTGCAGATGAGCGGCTACTCCATGGAGCAGTACGCAAAGATGATGGGCGGCGATCTGGCTACCATGCGCAATGCATTCCGTCCTGCTGCTGAAAAGCAGGCTAAGATCAATGTTACTCTGGCAAAGATCGTGGAGGTCGAAGGCATCACTGTGTCCGAAGAGGATATGGAAGCAGAGTACAAGGCTATGGCTGAGCAGTATAGCCTGGAGATCGAGAAGATCAAGGGCATGGTCCCCGCTGACGAGATCAAGGTCAGCCTGGAGACCCGTAAAGCTGTGAAGGCAATCGTTGATTCCGCTGTTGCCGTTGCTCCCAAGAAGGAAGAGGCCTGATTATTTAGGAATAACCTTCCAGTAAAGTGGTTAGAATGTTTTAAACCCAGAAAGGAGATCTGACCATGAGTTTAGTACCATATGTTGTTGAACAGACAAGCCGCGGTGAACGCAGCTATGATATTTTCTCCCGTCTGCTCAATGATAGAATTATTTTCTTGTCAGAAGAGGTAAATGATACCACCGCGAGTCTGATTGTTGCCCAGTTACTGTACCTGGAGGCACAGGATCCCGACAAGGACATCCAGTTTTATATCAACAGCCCCGGTGGCAGCGTCACAGCCGGCATGGCTATCTATTTTACCATGCAGTACATTAAATGTGATGTAGCGACTATCTGTGTCGGCATGGCCGCGTCTATGGGCGCATTCCTGCTGTCCGCAGGTACAAAGGGTAAGCGTATGGCTCTGCCCAATTCTGAAATTATGAGCCACCAGCCTTCTGCCGGTACTCAGGGTCAGATTACAGATATGGCAATTCATATGAAGCGTTTGGAAACTATCAAGGCACGTATGAACCGTATTCTGGCAGACAACACGGGTAAAAGTGTCGAGGAAGTCACTGCTGCCTGTGAACGTGATAACTTTATGACTTCTGATGAAGCTATGGCGTTTGGTCTCATTGACCGCGTACTTGACCGCCATTGATTCGAAAGGCGGTAGTGGTCCATGGCAAAGAAAGATGAACAGCCGATCCGCTGCAGTTTTTGCGGAAAAGCTGAGACAAACGGCAGATTGATTGCCGGTCCCGGAGTTTACATTTGCAGTGATTGTGTACAGGCATGCAGTGAACTGCTGCGTGACGACTTGCAGGTGGATGAGAATGGGGAATTGCGCAAGCCTGAATCCCTGCCTACTCCTGCTGAGATCAAGTCCTATATGGACAGCTATATTATCGGACAGGAAGATGCGAAAATCACTCTGGCTGTGGCTGTATACAATCATTACAAGCGGATCTATTTCTCTCAAGAGGCTGATGTAGAGCTTCAGAAGAGCAATATTCTGTTGGTCGGCCCCACTGGTAGCGGCAAGACCCTCTTTGCCCAAACCTTAGCCAAGATTTTGAATGTTCCATTTGCAATCGCAGATGCAACTACGCTGACAGAAGCGGGTTACGTTGGCGATGATGTTGAGAATATTCTTCTTCGTCTTCTTCAGGCTGCTGATTTTGATATTGATCTTGCTGAGCATGGAATCATTTATATTGATGAGATGGATAAAATCGCCCGTAAAAGCGAGAACACTTCCATCACCAGAGATGTTTCGGGCGAAGGTGTGCAGCAGGCGCTGTTGAAGCTGCTGGAGGGCACTGTTGCCGGTGTGCCGCCTCAGGGAGGCAGAAAGCATCCTCAGCAGGAAACCATCCAGATCGATACGACCAACATTCTGTTTATCTGTGGCGGTGCCTTTGATGGGTTGGATAAGATCATTGAAGCCCGTACTGACCGTTCTGCCATCGGTTTTGATGCGCCGGTAGAAAGCCGTAAAAAGCGTGATGTCGGTAAGCTTTTGGCGCAAGTAGAACCTGATGATCTTCTGAAGTTTGGTATCATTCCGGAGCTGGTTGGCAGATTGCCCGTCATCACCAGCTTGCGTGATCTCAAGAAGGATGATTTGATTCGAATTCTCATCGAACCCAAGAATGCGCTGAGCCGTCAGTATCAGGCTCTGCTTAGAATGGACAATGTTGAGTTGGAGATTCAGGAGGATGCGCTGGAGGCCATTGCACAGAAGGCAATTGACCGTCAGATCGGTGCCCGTGGCTTGCGCGCAGTGATGGAACAAACGATGACACGGATCATGTTTGCGATTCCTTCTGATCTGTCCATTAAAAAAGTGATTATCACACCGGAGTGCGTTTCCGGCGGTGAGCCGATGATCATCCGAGATGCGAAACACCCCCGTGCAAAAATCGGCGCAAATTAACAATCAGGTATAGAAGGGGGTAGGGAACTACCCTCTTCTTTGTCCGTTGCCCCTGGAGGGAATGACTATGAGCGAAATTATCATTCATAATAAAATGCCTGTTTTGGCATTGAGAGGAATGACTGTTTTCCCGGATCAGACAGTTCATTTTGATATTGGCAGAGTGAAATCTGCCCTTGCTTTGGAACATGCCATGAAGAACGATCAGCTTCTGTTCCTGGCACCTCAGAAGCGCATTAATGAAGACGATCCGGGTTTGAGCGGTCTGTATCCCATTGGTTGTGTTGCAAAAGTAAAGCAGATCCTGCGTTCTCATGGTGAGAACATTCGTGTTCTTGTTGCCGGTTTGTATCGCGCAAGGATTCTGGAACTGACGCAGACAGAACCTTTTTTGAGCGGCACAATTGAGAAAGTTTTAGATGTTGAAACCAATGATAACCTGCATAACCGTGCCATGCGTCGTGAGGCAAATGCGTTGTACGCAAGCTATCTGGAATTTGTTGAACGTCCTGCGCAATCCGTACAGCTGCGAATGCTGGATTCGGATGATTGCGGTTTCATTGCGGACAGTATTGCGCAAAATTCCGGTATTGAATATCCAGAAAAAGCAAAGCTGCTTTGTCAACTGAATCCGGTGCGCAGATTGGAACATGCTTTGCATATGCTGCGCCAGGAAATCCAAATGCTGCAAATTGAGTCGGATATTCAAGAGAAGACCCGTGCGCACATTGATCAAGAGCAGCGGGATTACTATCTGAGAGAGCAGATCAAAGCAATTCGGGAAGAACTGGGCGAAAGTGATGAACATTCGGAATTCTCCGAATTTGAGAAAAAGATACTGCTGTTAAACCTGGAGGAATCCTGGGAAAGAAAGCTGTTAAAAGATCTGGAACGGCTGAAAAAGCAGCCGTTTGGTTCCTCCGAAGCTTCTGTACTTCGCAATTATCTGGATACTGTTCTTGAGTTTCCCTGGAATACCGCAACGAAGGAACGGCTTGATATTGATACTGCCAGAAAAATCCTTGATCGAGATCATTTTGGCCTGGAAAAAGTAAAAGCGCGTATTCTTGAGACGCTTGCTGTGAGAAAAATGGCGTCCCATATGCCACCACAGATTATTTGCCTTGTTGGCCCTCCCGGTGTCGGTAAGACCTCCATTGCTTATTCCATCGCCAAGTGCTTGAATCGTAAGATGGCAAGAATTTCTTTGGGTGGTGTCCGTGATGAGGCTGATATCCGTGGACACAGAAAAACCTACGTCGGTGCCATGCCCGGCAGAATCATTACCGCGATGACCCAAGCCGGAAGCAGAAATCCCTTGTTGCTTCTTGATGAAGTAGACAAGATGGGTTCTGACCACCGCGGAGATCCCAGTGCCGCGCTTCTGGAGGTTCTGGACGCTGAACAGAATAAAACCTATCGGGATCACTTCATGGAAATTCCTGTGGATTTAAGCGAAGTTATGTTCATCACCACAGCCAATACCCTTGATACCATTCCGAGACCTTTGCTTGACAGAATGGAAATCATTGAGCTTGGGTCCTATACCGACGAAGAAAAGGTTATGATCGCAAAGAATCATTTGATTCCCAAGCAGCTTGAGAAGCACGGTATTAAGAAAGCACAGCTTCGTGTGACAGATGACGCAATTCGTGAAATGATCCAGTGCTATACCAGAGAATCCGGTGTCCGTACCTTGGAACGCTTGGTGGCGCAGGTATGCAGAAAAGCTGCCGTTCAGATTTTGGACCAGGAAACTTCCAGAAAGATCAGTGTTACAGGTACAAATATTGAGCAATTCCTTGGTGTGCGGAAGTTCCTGCCTGACAGACTCCACGGTGCGGATCAAATCGGTCTTGTTACAGGTTTGGCCTGGACCAGTGTAGGCGGCGAAACGCTTGAGGTCGAAGTCAATGTCATGGACGGTACCGGAAAGCTGGAGCTGACCGGTAACCTTGGTGATGTTATGAAAGAATCTGCCCATGCTGCGCTGAGTTATATTCGCGCCCATGCCGAACAGCTTGGGATTGCAGGAGATTTCTATAAAACCAAGGATATCCATGTGCATTTTCCTGAGGGTGCTGTGCCGAAGGATGGCCCTTCCGCCGGCATTACAGTTTGCACCGCAATGGTATCCGCTTTGACGGGTGTTTCTGTAAGACGTGATGTGGCTATGACCGGTGAGATTTCTCTTCGTGGTAGGGTTCTTCCCATTGGCGGTTTGAAAGAGAAGACAATGGCTGCCCTTCGCCATGGCATTTCTACCGTCATTATTCCAAAAGATAATGAGCGGGACTTGGCTGAAATCGATCAGACGGTGAGAAAATCCTTAAACTTTATTGCCGCACAAACGGTCGACACTGTTTTGGATGCCGCATTGAATCATAGAGCTGAGATTATGCCAACAATTCTCTCTGAAATACCGGGTGAATTGAAACAAAGAAACAGAAAGCCGGATATCCGGCAGTGAGGTAAGCGGATGAACTTCAATAATGTAGAATTTTTAATATCTGCCGCCGCACCAAAGGATTTTCCCAAGAACAGATTGCCGGAAATAGCCTTTGCCGGCAAGTCCAACGTGGGCAAGTCTTCTGTCATTAACCGTCTGTTGAACAGGAAAAACTTTGCACGGGTAGGGGATAAGCCTGGTAAAACCATTCATGTCAACTACTTTGTGATCGATAAAACCTGCTATTTTGTTGATCTGCCCGGTTATGGCTATGCGAAGGTGTCCCAATCGGAAAAAGACCGGTGGGGCAAGCTGATGGAGGATTATTTTGCCTCTAACCGCATTACCCTCGGTGTAATGATCGTAGACGGCCGTCATGCACCTACCGGCAACGATATTACAATGGCGCGTTGGTTTATTGACAGCGGTTGTCCCTTTGTAGTTGTTGCCAATAAGCTGGACAAGCTGAAAAAGAGCGAAATCGAACCGAATTTGGAGAGAATTCGCCTTGATCTGGAATTACCGACAGAATGCCGGGTGATCCCGTTTTCTGCGGAAAAGGGAACCGGTAAAGAAGAGCTTGTACGCTGTGTGCTTGCAGCAATCCAAGAATAAAAATGAAGATCCGCACTTCATGACGAAGTGCGGATCTTTTACGTCAAATTACTTATTGTGTTCTTCTTTTGCCTGCTTAAGAGCCTGTGCCAGCTGGTCGGGGCAGGAGGTTGCCTTCAAGCCGCAGGTGGTTCCTTCCAGACGGGTGATAACTTCGTCCACTTCCATGCCGTCCACAAGAGAACCGATGCCTTTCAGATTGCCGTTGCAACCGCCGATAAACTGGACATTCTTCAGCTTATTATCCTCAATTTTGAACAGGATGTGCTGAGAACAGGTTCCTTTTGTCTTATACTCAAACTGCATTGTATTTTTCCTTTCTGTCATTGTATTAAATCATGATAATCTCCGTCCACCAAAGAAACCAGAGCATCCGGTGGAAGTATCATTTGGTGACCTCTGGCACCTGCTGATACAGCAATCTCTTCATGCAACTGGGCAGTTTCGTCAAAATGCGTCGGGTAATGCTTTTTCATACCCACCGGACTACAGCCACCACGGATATAACCGGTTAGGTTCAGCAATTCTTTCACCGCAACCATTTCAATGTTCTTGTCCCCAATTGCGCGGGCAGCTTTCTTCAGATCCAGTTCAAAGCAAACAGGAATGCAAAATACATGAATTCCGTTTTTAGCGCTTCTGGTCACAAGTGTTTTGAATACTTGCTCCGGAGGGAATCCAATGGCCTCAGCAGCATGATTGCCGCTGAGATCATTTTCGTCGTAAGTATAGAAAGCTTCTCTGCATGAGATACCGGCCTGTTCAACAAGCCGCACAGCATTTGTTTTTCCAGCCACGTTCATCACCTTACTTATTATACGTTATTGTTTCCGTTCTTTCAAGAGAATCATTTGCTATTTTTGAGGTAAACTATCAGAAAATAACGGAGGAAACAATATGGACGATCAAAATAAAGCAGATGTTAAAAAAGAGGAACGGGAACAGCTTGTTGAGCTTGGTTCAGATGTTTCAAAAACAAAGCACGGGAACATCTATACGCTTACAATTATTGGTCAGGTGGAAGGCCACCAAGTTTTACCAGAAAACGCGAAAACAACAAAGTACGAACACGTTCTGCCATTATTGGCCGGAATTGAAGAAAGTGATGAGATCGACGGTCTTTTGCTTTTATTAAATACAGTAGGCGGTGACATTGAAGCAGGTCTGGCGATCGCCGAAATGATTGCCGGTATGAAAAAGCCAACCGTATCCCTTGTGTTAGGAGGCGGCCACTCCATTGGTATTCCGCTTGCTGTCTGTACGAAAAAATCTTTTATTACACCAACAGCAAGCATGACGGTGCATCCCGTCCGAATGACCGGATTGGTGGTCGGCGCTCCCCAGACATTTCGGTATTTTCAGCGCATTCAGGAGCAAATCGCGGACTTTGTAACTGCAAATTCCGGTATCAGCCGGGAAAAATTTGAGGGATATATGATGGCAACAGGCGAAATGGCAACAGATGTCGGTACGATCTTATATGGCAAAGAAGCAGTTTCATCCGGTTTGATCGACAAACTTGGCGGTTTAAACGACGCACTGAATGCACTGCATAAAATGATCGACAAGAAGAAAAGCAGGAATTAAGAACCACCGGTAAATTTGGGGTAGAAATTACGGTAAAAGTGTGCTATGATATAGGATATCAAAATGGGAGGGATAGGCATGGAACTAAATTGGCTTGAAGTGTTTCTTTATGGCATTGTTTCCGGTATAACTGAATTTCTGCCTGTCTCTGCCCAGGCACATCAGATGATTCTGCTCAATTTATTTGGATGTTCAGATCCTAATTACCTTTTAAATTTTTTCGTACATATTGGCATGTATGCCGCTCTGCTCGTTACATCCGGCGGCTATATCAAGAGAATGTATAATGAGTATCAACTGAGTAGGCACAACCGTCGTCGCAGAAAGCGTGAACTGAATATGCAATCGGTTTTTGATATCCGTCTTGCGAAAATTGCCTGTGTACCGGTTCTCGTCAGCTTTATATTCTACGGAAAAACATTTCACTGGGCGGATAAAACCCCTGTTGTAGCGCTGTTTATGCTGTTAAACGGTATTCTTTTGTTTATTCCCATGTATATGACCCGGGGCAATAAGGATTCCAGACACATGAGCGCTTTTGATGGCATTTTATTCGGCATTGGATCTGCTTTATCTGTTTTTCCCGGTGTATCCCGCATTGGCGGAGGATACAACGTAGCAGTAATGAGAGGAGCAGATCCACAGCATGCATATAAATGGACGCTGATTTTAAGCGTGCCGGTGCTTCTTGTATTGACCTGCTTTGATTTGTATTTTGTTTTTGCAGGTGGAGTTGCACAACTTGATTTTATCTTTTTAGTTAAGTGTCTGTTGAGTGGCATATGCGCCTATTTCAGCGCAACTTTGGCTATTGTATTTTTGAAAAGTTTAACGAATCGAACAGGTCTTGCTGCTTTTTCCTACTATTCTTGGGGTGCGGCATTGTTTGCGTTTATTTTGTATTTGTACTGATTGGAGGTTACCATGGCAGATAAGAAGTATAAATCCCAGGCTGAAAAGGCTTCTTCCGGCAAGGGCAAGAAGGGAAATGCTTCAAAGAGTACTCCTGCTCAAAAAGAAAAGCAAAACAACACTCAGGTGAAGAAGGAACGGGAGATTCCGGTACGTTTTATCTCATCTGTAGTATTTCTTGCAGCCTTTATTTTGATGCTGGTAATCTCTCTGAATCCTGAAGGTGCGCTGACAACTCTGGTTGAAAGCGTTGTGCTTGGATTGATTGGATCCGTTGGCTTTATTATTGCGATTCCTGCACTGTTGTATTTGTTCATCATTCATGCTTTCAGCGGAAAAAGACCGGTCATTTTACGGAGCATCTGCGTTGGACTGTTTGTGTTTATTTGCGGAGGAATTGCCCACCTGGTATTGGATCCTCAAGGTTTATCTTCCGATATTTCTCTCATAAAAGAGTTGTACATCGGAGGCGGGAACGGCACTACAGGCGGTGTTTTGTGCGGCGGTATTACCATGCTCATCCGCCTTCTGTGTGGTACAGCGCTTACATATATCATTTACATTGTCAGCGCGATCATCACTCTGTTAGCCGCTATGCACATTACGATTCCCAGTATTATCCGTGCAGTACAAAACCGTCCCCGTGCGCATTGGGAAGATCAGGAGAAAGAAGAACCGGCGGAACCGGCTGCTATTGTGGTTAATCACATTGCTACAAAGCGTATCGCCCATGCTGAACAGCGCAGACAAAGGGAACAATTACAGGAAGAAGCCCAAAATACTCCTACCGATATTGTGGAGAAGAAATCCAGGAAGCAGGATAAAGTATCTGATATGATGCGGCAAATTGATATTTCCCTTGATGCACCCGTTGCCGCGGCATCTGTCAATGTTTCTCCTGAATCAGAAGATGAGATTCTCGTTCCCAAGTTTGTTGAAGCACAGAATCGGATTACTGCGAAAATCGAGTATGAAGTCAAACAGAATACCGGGATCGTTCCGGAAGATATCCCCCAGAAAATGCCGGCACTGGAAATCGATAACCAACCGGCTGCAACTGCGCAAGTTGTAAAACCCAGAAAAGTCACTGCAAAAGAAGCGGATGAATCCGCTGCGCTTGTTGCACAGGAAATTGCGCAGGCAGAGACGGAAGTGAAGCCTGAATACTGTTATCCTCCTATCGATCTGCTGAAAGACTTTGGTTCCGGTGGTGTAGATGGAACGGCAGAAATGCGTGAGAACTCCCGTCGTTTAAATGAAACCCTTGCCAGCTTTAAAATAGAAGCACACATTATCAATGTGACCCGTGGTCCCAGCGTAACGCGCTACGAAGTCGAACTGGAAAAGGGTGTCAGATTGAGTAAACTAACAACCGCCGCTGACGATATCGCGCTTAGTTTGGGCGCATCCGGTGTGCGTATTGCTGCGGTCCCCGGTAAAATTTCTGTTGTTGGTATTGAGGTGCCGAATAAAGCGGTCACAACCGTTTCTCTTCGGGAAGTCATCGATTCTCAGGAATTCGCAAAAGCAAAGTCTAAGTCTTCCTTTGCAGTCGGCAAGGATATCGGCGGTAACTGCATTGTCGGTAACATCGCGAAGCTGCCCCACATGCTGATTGCCGGTACTACTGGTTCCGGTAAATCCGTTTGTATGAATTCTATCATCATTTCTCTGCTTTACAAGGCAAGTCCTGATGAAGTGAAATTGATTATGGTCGATCCCAAAATGGTCGAACTGGGCATTTATAATGGGATTCCGCATCTGTTAATTCCTGTTGTGACGGATCCTAAAAAGGCCGCAGGATCTCTGCAATGGGCTGTTTCTGAAATGATGCGGCGCTACAAGGCAATGTCCGATGCTGGTGTCAGAGATCTGGAATCCTACAATAGTATCGTCGAACACGAAGAGGAGGGACAAAAACTTCCTCAGGTCGTTGTAATCATCGATGAGCTTGCCGATCTCATGCTGGTTGCAGCTAAGGAAGTAGAAGAATCCATCTGTAGAATTGCGCAGATGGGCCGTGCTGCCGGAATTCATCTGATTATTGCCACCCAAAGACCTTCTGCGGATGTGATTACCGGTCTGATGAAGGCAAATATCCCCTCAAGAATTGCGTTTGCTGTTGCTTCCGCAATGGAGTCCAGAATTATTCTGGATACACAGGGCGCAGAAAAGCTTGTAGGTAAGGGCGATATGCTTTACGCGCCCATCGGTAACGGAAAACCGAAGCGTGTTCAGGGTTGTTTTGTCAGCGATCCTGAAGTGGAAGCGGTTGCTACCTATGTAAAGAACCACTATTCAACTACTTACGACCAGCAGGTTATGGAGGAAATTGAAATGAAAGCGGCACAGACTGGCAACAAGTCCGCTGTGACCGAACAGGAACCATCTGCTGAAGAATTAAGTGGCGACGAAATGCTTCCTGCCGCAGTTGATGTCATTTTGGAGACAGGCCAGGCTTCTGTTTCTATGCTGCAGCGCCGTTTGAAACTTGGATATGCCAGAGCGGCTCGTATTGTGGACGAAATGGAAGAAAAGGGAATTGTTGGTCCATTCCAGGGCAGTAAGCCGCGTGCTATCCTGATAACCAAGGAACAGTGGCAGGCAATGCGCTCCGGCAGTGATGAACAGATGGATTTCGATGATCTTGCTGAAGAGATCCATGAACCCATAGACGAATTTTTCTAAGTCTGAACCGGTTATTAATACCGTTTGAGAACCAGCCGGTAACGGCAACATTTGTATTGCATCCGGACAGCCGGAGCAACAACAAGGAGGAATCGTTTTGAGAAACAAAGAAATCAAGCGGATGGTAGCAACTGCGCTTTTGATGGCAATGGTCATTGTTCTTCAATTTGTCAGTGCTGCACTTCCAACCATCGGAGGGTTTTCTATCTCTCTGGTTTTGCTGCCCATTGTGGTTGGCAGCGCAATCTATGGACCCGGTACAGGAGCACTTCTTGGCGGTACATTCGGTGCCATTGTGGCAATCAACTGCGTGACAGGTTTTGATAAGGGCGGTGCTATGGTTTTTCAGGCCAATCCGCTGCTGTGTGTCGTGGTCGTTATGCTAAAGGGCATTCTTGCCGGCTCGGCTTCCGGATTGGTTTACAGGCTTGTATGTAAATGGAACGAGCTATTTGGTATGCTCATGGCAGCAATCGTATGTCCCGTTGTAAACACCGGTGTTTTTCTTGGGTGCATGGCATTGTTCTTTAAGGATGTACTTAGCGCCTGGGCCGGTGGTGGAGATATTCTTGCCTATATGCTCTCCGGCATTGTTCTGATCAATTTTGTTCCCGAGCTGATCATCAATGTAGTTTTCAGTCCCGCTGGCCACACCATCGTCAAAGCTGTAAGAAAGTCCATATAATCCCATGGTATCACTGACTAAGCAGACGCTCACAGAGCGTCTGCTTTTTTGCATATCCTGGAAAGCTGAGCATAGGATTAGGCAAGGAGTGATGCAAATGATGTGCGCATGGCAAGAGTATTTAAAATTATTGCCGGTCTGGCTGCGAAAAGAAGTGGATGTGCGATGTCGAGACGATTTGCAGGAATTGCGTATTCGAAGCGGACAACCACCTGTTCTTCTCACGAATGATGCGAAAATTTATTTAGATAGGAAAACGGTTCCCGATGATATCAGTTACGTGATCAACGCAGCATCTCAATATTCGCCCTGGGCAGCATCCACAATTTCCAAAGGGTATATCACAGCAAATGGTGGACACAGAATCGGCATATGCGGAGAAACAGTCGTTCATAATGGGGTTGTGACAGGAGTACGGACAGTCACATCATTGTGTGTTCGCGTTGCCAGGGATTTTCCGGGAATTGCCCGGGATGCGGCAAAGTACGACGGATCCATTCTGATAATCGGCCCGCCATGTAGCGGAAAGACGAGCCTGCTTCGTGACTTGATCAGGCTTCGTTCTATGAGGGAAAAGGAATGTGTAGCAGTAATGGACGAGCGTGGAGAAATTTTTCCCATTGTCAACGGTGTTTCCTGCTATCCATCCGGTAATAATACGGACATTCTCACAGGATGCGGCAAACAGCAGGGAATTGACATGTTGCTCAGAACAATGAGTCCAAGCTGTATTGCAGTGGATGAGATAACCGAAGAAGGGGATTGCCGTTCACTTTTGAACGCAGGATGGAGTGGTGTAACGCTGCTGGCAACCGCCCATGCAGGAAGCAAAAATGATTTATATTCGAGACCAATTTACAAGCCTTTGATTTCCAATCATTTATTTGATACGCTGCTTGTTTTGCAGCGGGATAAATCCTGGAAGGCGGAAAGGGTGTAGCATGGAACTGCGTTTGATTGGCGTTGTGCTTTTAATTGCCGGTTGCAGTCTTTGCGGTTTTAAATACGCGTCCGACTTTCGGCTGAAGATTAGGTCTTTCATTGAACTGATTGATATACTGAATTTTATGGAATGCGAGCTGAACTATAGGCTCACTCCGTTACCACAGCTATGCCGACTTTCGGCTGCACAGGGTAAATTGCTGGCTGAACTGTTCTATTATTTCGCTGATGAGATGGATGCGCAAGTATCTACCAATGTTGAATGCTGTATGGAAGCAGCCATCCAAAAGAGCGGGAACACATGCAATGATGTTACAGATTTTTTGAAAGAGCTGGGATGTTCTTTTGGGAAATTTGATTTAGAAGGACAACTAAGCGGGATTGATGCAGTCCGGAAAAAATGTACCCAAAAATTAAAGGTGCTGGAAAATGACAGAGATATTCGCATACGGAATTATCAAACCTTGGGAATATGCGCAGGTGTCGCATTGGCAATATTACTTATTTGAATATGAATATTGATTTAATTTTTAAAATTGCAGCAGTCGGTATCGTTGTTTCTATATTGAATCAGGTGCTGGCCAGATCAGGCAGGGACGAGCAGGCAACTATGACTTCTTTAGCAGGGTTGGTTGTGGTCTTAATGCTTGTTGTTCAGGAAATCGCTGATTTGTTCCAGCTTGTAAAAACACTTTTTGATTTTTAATTACTATGATTTTTAAGGTCGTTGGCATCGCAATGACATGTGTGGTGCTATATCTGTTTCTGGAGAAGCAAAATAAGGACATTGCGGTTTTGGTATCCCTAGCGGCATGCTGCGCGGTTACTGTGTTAGCGATGAGCTACCTGGATACGGTCCTTGACTTCATATGGGATTTAACCAGGATTGGGCAGCTAAATAATTCCTTCTTAAAAGTGCTGCTAAAATCCGTTGGAATCGGTTTAATTGGAGAAATTTCTACTTTGGTTTGCAACGACGCAGGAAATTCTGCTCTTGGAAAGACGATTCAAATTGTATCTGTCTGTATCATCCTTTGGACCGCAATACCACTATTGTCAGAATTAATGAACTTGATCAATCAAATACTTGGTGAAGCATGAAACGCTTGTTCTTTATCATTATTATCGTCCTTTTGCTTGCAACGCCTGTTCATGGAATTGAGTTTGAGGCACCATTGGTACCTGATTCCGGAAAAGCATATATGCCTGATGATACCCAATCATTTGGAGCAGGACTTTGGTCAATCATAAAGGAAGCGATATCTCACGCAAAACCGTCCATATCCAGTGCGGGCGTAATATGTCTTTCCGTTATTTCGTCTGTCATCTTAAGTTCTATCGTAAAAACTTTACCCGGTAACTCCGCGAAAATGGTTGCGTTGATCGGTGCACTGTTCATCGGGTATTTGCTGCTGAAACCATCCAACACATTAATAAATCTTGGTGCTGATACGATTCGGGAATTAAGTGATTACGGGAAGCTGCTGTTTCCTGTTTTGACTGCGGCACTGGCTGCAAGCGGTGGAGTTTCGAGATCCGCGGCGCTGTATACCGCAGCTGTGGCCTTTAACTCGGTTCTGTCTTCCATTATCGCATCGATCATCATACCAATGACATACATATTTCTGTGTGTTTCTGTTGCATCTGCTGCAATCAATGAAAAAGTGTTGGATAAGATCAAGACCTTTTTTAAATGGTTGATCACATGGATTCTAAAAATCGTTTTGTATGGCTTTTCAGGATTTATGGGGATTACGGGAGTTATCAGCGGCAGTGCAGACGCTGCTGCAATCAAAGCAACAAAACTAACGATATCGGGTGTTGTTCCTGTAGTTGGCGGCATATTGTCTGACGCATCGGAAACAGTTTTGGTCAGTGCTGGCATCGTGAAGAGTTCTGTTGGCGTTTACGGACTGCTTGCGGTAATCGCCATCTGGATTGGTCCTTTTTTAAAGATAGGCGCACAGTACCTTCTGTTAAAGCTAACAGGTGTTATTTGCGAAACATTTGCAGTGGAACATGAATGCAAATTGATCCAGGACTTTGCATCCGCTATGGGTTTGCTGCTTGCCATGACAGGAACAATTTGCCTGTTGCTTTTGATCAGCATTGTTTGTTTTATGAAGGGAGTAGCATAGTGCATGCGATCAAGGATTATCTGATATCAATCGCAGCCGCTGCGATCATTACCGGTATACTTGTTGGTATTACGAAAAAGAGCGGAGCAATTTCTTCAATTGTAAAGCTATTGGCCGGCTTGTTTATGACGGTAACGGTTTTGCATCCGCTTGTGGACATTCGCCTAAGTGGGGCATTGGCTTATTTAGATGAACTGTCCATTGACGCAGATGCTGCAGTGAAGGTTGGCCAATTCGCGGCAGAAGAGGAAATGAAACAACGCATAAAGGAACGTTGTTGTGAATATGTTTTGGAGAAGGCGAAAACGCTTGGTGCTGACATAAAAGTAGAATTCTATTTAGACGACCTGGTACCAGCGTCTGTTCAAATATCCGGCGCTGTTTCTCCGTTCACAAAGCAACAGCTTTCTAATTACATAACAGCGAATATCGGTATATCATTGGAGGACCAGTTGTGGATAGGATGACTATTGGCAGGAAAATTTCAGATTTTTTACAAAAGAATAAATATGTGGCGCTGATACTGGGTATCGGTTTGATCCTGCTCTTACTGCCACCGCTTTCCGGTACAAAAGAACAAAAACAGGTTATAACTGAGAATACCGACAATATACTATCGGTAGAAGACCAGTTGTCGCAGATCCTCAGTTATGTGAAGGGGGCCGGAAAAGTGCAGGTGATGTTAAGTGTTGCTACCGGAGAGGAAACGCTGTACCAGACAGATGAAAGCCATTCAAACAACGCAGATCAATCATCCGTAAAAAGAGATACCGTAACAATTACCGGATCTGAGCGCAGCGAAACCGGCTTGATTCGGCAGGTCAATCCACCGGTATATTCCGGTGCGGTTGTTGTTTGCCAGGGGGCAGATAATCCTTCGGTCAAATATGCTGTGATTGAAGCCGTATCTAAAGTAACCGGTCTGGGAACTGATAAGATTTCTGTGTTAAAAATGAAATGATGGGGGGATTCATTTTGAAAAAGTGGAAAAAGAATTTGATGGCAGCTGCCGTTCTAGTGACTGTTTGCGCAGGTATTTATTTGAATTGGCTTTATACGGAAGATCAAGCGACTGCAAATCTCGAGGACACCTTAGACGCTTCGAAAGTTTTATCTACGGATACTTTGGTGATGGGCGAAGATGAATATTCCAACGGAGCTTCTACGTTAACAGATTATTTTGCCGCTGTAAGATTGTCCAGACAGCAGGCTCGTGACAGCGCTGTATCCTTGCTGCAGGAGGCAATGGCATATAGTCAGGATGAAGAAATGTCGCAAAGTAACGCGCAGCTTGAAGAACTGGTTCAGATTGCTTTGTGTGAGGCACAAATCGAAAGTCTTGTAATTGCAAAGGGATATGCGGAATGTGTTGCTTATATTAGCAACGGCGGCATATCCGTAGCTGTTGCTACACCCGAGGGAGGTTTGAAGGAAACTGATGTTGCGGTTATCTCCGACATCGTTTTGACACAATCGGATTTTGATTTGGCGGATATTCATGTTGTAGAAGTGCAGTAAAAGCAACCCCAAAGGATAAAACGCGATGTCCTTAACGGATAATAGTAAAACAAAATAATTGATGCCTGCACAGACCCTATCAGGAGCTGTGCAGGCATTTCTTTTTGAGTGTGACTGATGGGTACATTACAGTGATGTCTATGGTTGCGGCTTCTTTCTGTTCAAAATATTGAATTAAATTATGTTATTCGTAATTATCCTTTGCAATAGGCAACTCCATCAACCTGGAATTGTAAACCACCGTTTCCACCTTTATGAGCGAATTCAGTTTGGATGGACTTACGAACAGGATATTTACCGTTAAATCTCTCTTTAATGACCTTTTCCATAACGGGGATATTCCATACATCTCTAAAGAGGCAATCCATCTGTACTACATTATCCAGAGTTAGTCCAACGAGCGCTAACCTTCTCTCCATATCGTCAAAGGCACCGTTGATTTGTTCTTCAATAGAACCACCTATGTTTCCAACACAGTAACCAATGAAGCAGAAATCACCTGCCTTAATTATACCTGCATGCGCCCATTTTTCATTGACATCCAATCTAATAATATCACTCATAATTACTTCTCCAATAACCTCTAATTTTTATCGCACAACCTGTTTATAACCGTTTGGATTCTTTCCGTGCAATCTGCTTTTCTAACTTCTAGGTTTTTCCACGAATCTGAAAGAGGGAAATAGAGATTATCTTTAACCTTTGTACCCAAATCCCACTGTCCGAATCTATCTCTATTTTCTTCTGCCCAATTTACAACAAAAATAAATTTTTGCTTAGCCAAATCGTATTGCGAAAGAAGTTCAATTGCAGCAAGATAACGACTTGTTTCCAATGAAGGAAATGCTTTCGGTAAGTCTTTTATCCTTTTCCTGTAGACATAATAGATTCCTTTATCATAATTTATTACATAATCTAACATCCTACTTTCTGTTTCTTTTGGTAAAACGCCTTGCAACAAATTCATATGATAAAATGTTACAAAATCAATCTCTCGTGCACCGCGCGGCCTTTTTCCAAACTCTATATAATATGCGTCTTGATATTTCTCAGCATTATATGTTCCGTCTAAAAAAGTTTCTTCAATTACATTCGCCCATCGTTTGGCAAAACTTAACGCTATCTTGTTGCCGGGGTCAAATATTTTTATCCAAGTGGATAACATGAGTTGGGTAAACAATTCCCAATCATGCGTTCTTTCCCAATAATTATCAATTTTTCTTTCACCGCTCAAGGATGCTTGCATGCAATCAACAGCTTTTTGTATAGGTTCATCTTGCATAGAAAACCCCAAAATCTTTAAGCGGCGCAAAGCTTGTTCAGTTGTTAATAATTTTTTGCTGCTTGGTATAGACAAACAATGAAACTCGTTTCCCCATGTGCCGTCTTCATTTTGTAATTCAATAATTTGCTGTGCTATATTTCCATATCTATAGTCCATAAAAATCCCTCCGTCAAATTCAAGTTGCAAGCTGTTTGCTGACATACTATCACACAAACATTTGTTTGTCAATTGCAATCCCTTAGGCAAAAATCTAATAGATTTTTGCCTGCTCCCATTGTACAAGGGAGCCTTTGGTGCATCAAAAATCTGTAGACTGTTCCTCTACCTGTGGCAAGCAGAGCATCCGGCTGTCCACCGGTAGTGAGAACCGGGCGGCTGCCCAAACCCACAAGAAGAAAACCGGAAGGTCAAACGACCTTCCGGTAATGCTCCACACACAATTCTCCGTTAAGAACACGAAGTAAATTCCTTTGGGGTTGTTTTTTGCGCACAGAAAATAGTTGTATTTTTATGAAAATGTGATACAATAGAAAAAAATGTCCATCTTTGATGTTTGGAACAATTTGGAGGTATTCTTATGGCTGATAATAAGGCGTATATTACTCAGATTCAGGAAAATGGTACGGTAATGATCTCTGAGAACGTTGTCACAACGATCGTTGAACACGCCATCAATGAGGTAGAAGGAATCGTTGGCTTGAGCACGAAACCCGGTGCAGATATTGTCGATATCATTGGCAAGAAGAACTGGGGTAAGGGACTGAAAATTACCATTGGTGAAGACGAAGAGGTCTACATTGATTGCAATGTTGTCGTTGCATACGGTCAGAGCGTCGTTTCTGTTGCAAATGCCGTTCAGCTTGCTGTAACCAACGCACTGGAATCCATGACAGGTGTTAAGGTTGCTTCTGTCAATGTAAACGTCTGCGGTATCGTTCAGCAGTAAGGTGGTCCATATGACACGAGCAAATGCCAGAGAACTGGCAGTACATTTGATTTACGGCCGTGATTTTACCGGCGATACCCCTGAGAGCGTTGTTGAAGTCAGACTGCAGAAGGAATATTACAATAAACTTTCTGCTGAAAACGAAATATATACGGAACGTCCCAGCCGTGCACAGCTGGCCTATATTGACAGCGTTGTTTCCGGTGTGGCAAACCGCACGGAAGACTTAAACGAGCACATCCAAAAGTATTCTATTGGGTGGGATGTCAGCAGAATTTCCCGCCTGGCCAGATCTATCATGCAACTGGCAATTTATGAGATTCTGTATGTGGATGATGTTCCTACTGGTGTTGCAATTTCGGAAGCTGTTCGTCTTGCCAAAAAATATGACGGCGATGACACCGGTGCCTTCGTCAATGGTATTCTTGGTGCTTTTTCCAGAGGTATGCAGGCGGAAAAGTCCGCAGAAGAGGAGTAATTTATGGCTGTCATCGGCTTTGATACCAGCAATTACACCACTTCTATTGCCTGTTTTGACGGAATGGACGGTGTAAACTGCTCCAAATTATTGCCTGTAAAGCAGGGAGAACTTGGATTGCGCCAAAGCGATGCCGTATTTGCCCATATTAAGAGCCTGCCGGAGCTATCCGGCAGGCTGTTTTCCGATATGGGGAATATGAGCATTGACGCGGTTGGTGTAAGCACGCGCCCCAGGGCAGTGGAAGGCAGTTATATGCCGTGCTTTATGGTGGGCTATTCCCACGCAAAACTGCTGAGTGACCAGCTTCACGTTCCTCTTGTAGAGGTTTCTCATCAGCAAGGCCATGTAGCGGCTTCTTTATGGAGTGCTGGACATATGGAACTGCTGGACAGCCCGCATCTTGCGTGGCACCTTTCCGGAGGTACCACGGAATTGCTTCTGGTTGAACCAGATGGCTGGAATGTGAAATGTACAAAAATCGGTGGAACAACGGATATATCTGCCGGTCAGCTCATCGACAGAACCGGCCAGTTGCTGGAATTACCGTTTCCATCGGGAAAGTACATCGATGCCCTTGCTGCACAGTCACAGCGGACAGAAATATTTCGTGTAAAGTGCCCTGAAATTGCTTTTTCACTTTCCGGTGTTCAGAACAAAGTACAGCAGTTTTATGACCGGATAGGGGACAAGTGCGAGACAGCTGCATACTGTCTTCGCTGTGTGGCAGAAGCAGTTTATATTGCCACGGCTCACGCACTTAAGGAGTATCATGGATTGCCGGTAGTGTTTTCCGGCGGTGTTGCCTCCAATACGCTGCTGCGTAATAGAATTGCTCCATTATCACCTATTTTTTCTGAGCCGCAATTTTCAACCGACAACGCTATGGGCGTTGCTGTCTTGACCAAACGGTATTTGGAGAGATAATATGTCACAGAACATTCTTTCGATTACCCAGATCAATGAATACATTCGCGCTGCCATGGACAGAGACCCTTTGTTGACGGGTGTTGCCGTTCGTGGAGAGATCAGTAACTATAAAATGTATCCCTCCGGGCATCATTATTTTACTTTAAAGGATGAGGGTGCTGCTTTAAAGTGTGTGATGTTTAAGGGCAATGCAATGCGACTGCGTTTCCGACCGGAAAACGGAATGAAAGTCATCGCCATGGGCAAGATCAGCGTTTATCCCAGAGACGGTGCTTATCAGTTGTACTGCACGGCAATGACCGTCGATGGTGTAGGCGACCTTCATGCGGCTTTTGAACAGTTGAAAGCAAAGCTTGGTGCTATTGGATTATTTGATGAATCCCATAAAAAAACCCTGCCCAAATATCCTGACACCATCGGTATCATCACAAGCTCAGCCGGGGCTGCCGTTCATGACATGCTCCGTATATTGAGGAAACGGTATCCGCTGACCAAAGTGGTGCTGCTGCCTGTTCGGGTCCAGGGTGTTGAAGCACCACCGGAGATTGTGGCTGCAATTCGCTATGCCAACCGGCATCGACTGGCCGACTTGTTGATTGTCGGACGGGGAGGCGGCTCCATCGAAGATCTGTGGGCATTCAATGATGAACGGGTTGCATATGCTATTTATGAATCTGAAATTCCTGTGATTTCTGCAGTTGGCCACGAGCCGGATGTTACGATTTCTGACTATGTGGCCGATCTGCGTGCGGCAACACCCTCCAATGCGGCTGAATTGGCTGTCCTGGATCAGGATACGTTGAGGCAAACACTAGATTCCATGGCAGAGTCTATGGCTACTGCTCTTAACAGACATTTAAGGGTATCCCGTCAGCATTTACAGATGTTATCCGCAAGCAATTGTCTGAAAAGCCCAACGGTATATCTGCAGCAGAGAAGAGATAACCTGATTTCTATAGCCAATCGGATGATCGCGGCGCAGGACAGAAGTGTAAATGCGAAGCGTCAGCGCTTTGTGGGGCTTACTGCAAAATTGGATGCAATGAGTCCGTTGAAAGTATTGACCCGTGGATACGCAATGACGCAAACAGAGGACGGTCGTTTACTTCGTTCGGTAAAACAAACAAGCATCGGTGACACTATTCGCGTGTCACTAAGCGATGGCAGCATATTTGCATCTGTTTCTGATGTTAAGGAGAATGTTCATGAATAACGGTAATAAAACTTTTGAAGAAAACATGCAGCGGTTGGAGCAGATTGTTCGTGCGATGGAACGGGGCGATGTTGCGCTTGAGGAATCATTAAAGCTCTTCCAGGAGGGCACAGAGCTCGTCAGAAGCTGCGGAAAGCTATTGGACGATGCCCAAATGCAAGTTAAGAAAATCATGACAGATGGTAACGGTAACCCTGTGGAGGAGGATTTTGCCGATGAATCTTGAGAGCAAGAACAAGGAATACAAAAAATATATCGAATCATATCTTCAGCAGTGGTACACCAGATTTCATAAAGAACCGCAAAAGATCCTGTTTGATGCTATGGAGTACAGCCTTTTGGCCGGTGGAAAACGGCTGCGGCCTATTTTTGCATTTGAGTTTTGCCGTATGTGCGGCAAAGAATGGAAAGATGCGGCGCCTTTTGCGGCAGCCATTGAGATGATCCATACCTACAGCTTGATTCACGATGATCTTCCGTGTATGGATAACGACGATTACCGACGGGGCAGACTTACCAATCACAAGGTATTTGGTGAAGCCATGGCTGTGCTTGCAGGCGATGCGCTTTTAACAGATGCTTTCGCCGTCGCAGCGACAGCAAAGCTTTCTGACCCAGCGAGGTTGGCTTTTGCAATCGGTATACTCAGCGAATGCGCCGGTTCGTTGGGAATGGTAGGCGGACAGGTTCTTGATATTCTGAGCGAAGAACGGGAATGCACGGAAGATGAAGTAATCGCTATTCAGTCCAGAAAGACAGGTGCACTGATCAATGCGGCCTGTGTTCTGGGTGCCATTGCAGGCGGCGCCAGTGAGGCGCAGATCGAAGCTGCCAGCCGTTTTGCCGGTGCTTTGGGCCTTGCGTTCCAAATCCGCGATGATATGCTCGATCAAATCGGAACCTCTGAAGAAATGGGCAAGGGTGTTGGCACGGATACAACAAAAAATACATTTGTCCGCATTTACGGTCTTGAGAAATGCGAGGAGCTTGTTCGACATTATACCAATGTTGCAATCGAATCGCTCAGTGTTTTTGACGACAACGCACATATGGTCGCTTTAGCAGAAAGTCTGACCGAAAGACGAAACTAAGATTTCCCTGGCTGAAAACAGCCAGGGAAATTTCTATTGAAAAGTGCTGTAAAACCTTTATCCGCTATCCGGGGTTTACATTTTGTATCACTGACGATATAATAGGGATTCAAGGTGGTGATTGTGTGCACAAACAGAGAGACGCTTATATCAAACTAATTTCTTCCATGCTGATTTTTGGCAGCATCGGTTTGCTTGTACATTATATTCCTTTGCACAGCAGCATTGTGGCATTGATCCGTGCCTCTGTTGGTGCCATCTTTTTATCAATGATCTTACTTATCCAACGGGTACGACCTTCTTTTGATGCGATAAAGCAAAATTTTGTGTATCTTCTGTTTTCTGGCATTGCCATTGGCTTTAATTGGATATTGCTGTTTGAATCCTATCGGTATTGTTCTGTTGCTGTATCTACATTGTGCTACTACATGGCGCCGATGATCGTGACACTGCTGTCACCGTTGGTGTTAAAAGAGAATCTCTCCATCAAGTGCTTTCTGTGCGTAATAGCCGCACTTGCCGGTTTAGCACTGATTTCCGGCGTTTTCAGCAACGATATTTTTCATAGCGGAGAAATGACTGGAATTGCACTTGGTTTTGGCGCTGCAATCCTGTATGCAGCGGTGATTCTTTTGAATAAAAAGATGCGCTGCATCGGCGCAATGGACAGGACTGTTTGCCAGCTTTTGATCTCATCAGTTGTGTTGCTGCCTTACAATCTATTGACCTGTGATGTTTCAACTCTTGTTGTTACACCTTCTGTATGGTTTCTGCTGGCTGTTGCGGGTATTATACACACCGGACTTGCTTATTATCTGTATTTTGGTTCTATGGAACACTTAAGCGGCCAAAGCATTGCACTGGCCAGCTACATTGACCCGGTTATTGCTGTTATCGTTTCTATCACGATTCTTAGAGAACCTTTTGATATATATACAATTATTGGCGCTGTAGCAATCCTGGGAGCGGCATTGATCAGCGAATTTCCTGTCCGAGGAGGAAATAATAATGATAACTGATGTTGTTGCTGCTTTGATATGGGACGATAATCGCTTCCTTGCCTGTCAAAGACCAGCGCATAAAGCCAGAGGATTGCTGTGGGAATTTGTCGGTGGCAAGGTGGAGCCAGGCGAAAAACTGCAGGATGCGCTGATTCGAGAATGCTATGAAGAATTGGCAGTTAAAGTCAGAGTAGGGGAGATATTCATGTCTCTTATCCACGAATATCCGGACATTACCGTACGCCTTACGCTCTTTAATGCATCTATCTGTGAAGGTGAAATCCAAAGGATAGAGCATAACGATATTCGATGGATCACAACCGCCGAAATTGATAACTATGATTTTTGTCCGGCGGACGAAGAAATCCTGCGTCGATTAAAAACCGTTGAAAACGGAATACACTCAGAGCTGATTTCCATGGCCGATGAAGATTACAAACGTTTTCATACATCATTGATGCCCACGGTGGATCCGGGCAAGGTAATCGGCGTCAGAATGCCAAAACTTCGTAACTTTGCGAAACAGATAAAGAAAAATGGTCTGGACTTACCATTCTGCAATCGCTTACCGCACAGGTACTATGAAGAAGATAATCTACATGGCATTTTGATTTCCGGCATTACGGATTATAATGAAGTTGTTGATGCATTGGACCGTTTCCTTCCATATGTGGACAATTGGGCCACCTGTGATCTGATCGCACCGAAAGCATTCAATCAAAAACCGGTTTCTCTGGTTGAGAAGGTTCGGCAGTGGATAGGCTCCGGCCATACTTATACCGTTCGTTTTGCAATCGGTGTATTAATGCGTTATTATTTGGACGATGCCTTTTCTCTGGAATATCTGCAGATGGTTTCAGCGATCCGCTCGGATGCGTATTATGTGAATATGATGATCGCATGGTATTTTGCCACGGCGCTGGCAAAGCAATATCCTTCTGTTATTAAAATCATAGAGCATCGAGTGTTGCCGCAATGGGTACACAATAAGACGATTCAAAAAGCGATCGAAAGTTACCGTATTACTCCACAGCAAAAGGATTATCTTAGAACCTTAAAGATTAGTAAGAAATGAGGATTATCATGAAAAGAATTAAAACAACTGCGGCACCTGCCGCCATTGGCCCTTACTCTCAGGGTTATATTGTCAATGGTTTTGTTTTTACATCCGGTCAAATTCCTGTAGATCCTGCGAACGGTTCTATTCCAGAGGGAATCAGGGCACAGGCAGAGCAAAGCTGCAAGAATGTGGGAGCAATTCTGCAAGCGGCCGGCACCGGTTTTGAGAAAGTCATTAAAACTACCTGCTTCCTGGCAGATATGAACGATTTTGCTGAATTCAACGAAGTTTACGCAAAATTCTTTACCCTGCGGCCCGCCAGAAGCTGTGTTGCGGTGAAAAGTTTGCCTAAAAATGTACTTTGTGAGATCGAAGCAATTGCCATATCGGATTGATTCGCAAATTTTTCTTGATTTTACCAAATATATCTGTACAATAGATAGAAAACAAATTGAAAGACGGTGATGGTTTTGAACCGTATTATTATTCCCGAAGGCTACCATGCCATGTTGGATGCCTATGACACACAACGGGCAATCGCGTATATCAAGCAAACATTTCAAGAGGAGTTTTCCTCTGCGTTGAATTTAAAACGTGTTTCCGCTCCCTTGTTTGTTACTGAGGAATCCGGCTTGAACGACAATCTGAACGGTTTTGAGCGTCCGGTTACCTTTGATGTGCCTGCAGTGGGGGAGGATGTCCAGGTTGTCCATTCACTGGCAAAATGGAAGCGTTTGGCTTTGAAGCGTTATCATTTCAGTGTTGGCAATGGCCTGTATACGGATATGAACGCAATCCGCCGCGATGAAGAGCTGGATAACATCCATTCCATCTATGTTGACCAGTGGGACTGGGAAAAGATCATTACAAGAGAAAACCGCAATCTGGATTATCTAAAGTTGATCGTCAATGCAATCGTTACTGCGATTTGCAATACCAACGACCGGCTCCAGGTCCGTTATCCCCAATTGCACACAAAGCTGAGCAGGGAAGTATCCTTTATCACGACGCAGGAACTGGAGGACATGTATCCTGATTTTGACGATCACCAGAGAGAAAACGCTTATGTGAAAGACCATCCTACCGCTTGCATCATGCAGATCGGCGGAAAGCTGCGCTCCGGTAAGCCCCACGGCGGACGCGCTCCTGACTATGATGATTGGCAGTTAAACTGCGATATTTTCTTCTGGAACAGTGTTCTGGGTCAGGCTCTTGAAATTTCTTCTATGGGTATCCGTGTTGATGAGCTGTCGTTGGACCGTCAGCTTACACTTGCCGGATGCGATGAACGCAGGAATCTGCCTTTCCACAGAATGTTGCTTGCCGGTGAACTCCCGCTGACCATTGGCGGCGGTATCGGTCAGTCTCGTCTCAGCATGCTCATGATGGGCTGCGCCCATATCGGTGAGGTGCAATCCAGCGTATGGGATGCCGCCACGCTGGAGGCCTGTGAAAAGCACGGAGTTCGCCTTCTGTAAGCATTACAATCTCCGATATTACAATGAACTGGACATTACATAGCGTAATGTCCAGTTTTCTATTGCATTTGATTCAACGAATCAAATGTATTTTTCTAGCTAACGGCTCACATGTCAAAAGCCGGATTCATAAAATAGACGTTCTTTTGGTTAAGTTTTTCCCGCAACAGCTGCATGGCTTCACCAAAACGCTGGAAATGAACAACTTCCCGCTCCCGCAGGAACTTTATTACATCGTTTACATCGGGATCGTCACTCAAACGCAGAATGTTATCGTAGGTTACTCTTGCTTTCTGCTCTGGCACGGCAAAATTATCGCAACGAAATATATTCTAAAATTCGGGAATAAGCGACTGATTTCTGCAATATTATCTTCGAATAGTTCCTATATTTCCGTCTTGCTTTTGCGTAGACAAGCCTCGATATCGCCAAAATATAGGAAAAGACTAACGCAACATTCCTTAAGGAAACAACTAGCGCAACATCAAAAGTCCCAATGTCGAATTGGACATAGGATAGCTATTTACGAAAACCTCTATATGATAATAACAAATTGAAGCAGCATCGAGAATTTTCTTGATGCTGCTTTTACATTATAGGAAAGGAGTATTCTGTATGAAATGCTTACGGAAATATAAGTGGCTAAAGCTGCACAGAGCTTGTCTGCCTACAGGTAGAGGTATTATGGGATACTGGGCGAAATTGGCGTCACGGGCTGCCTTCCGGAAGGGATATGGTGTGTACTGCGGTTTTAGAAACCCTGTAGAACCTGGAATGTGGGCCGGTGGCATCGTGGGTCTCAAGAGTATTCTTGGCGTAAGCCGCCGGCAGAAGGCTCTCTGGATCATGCATGAGTTGGAGGATCTTGGTTATCTCAAGTTCACACATGACCATCAGACTAAGAAAGTGACTTATCAGATCTGTGATTGGGAGCACGCCTGCTCTGGTGGAGAATGTGAAAAGGGTGCAGTCTACGCCACTGATGAGTATGGCTTCCTGGGGATGCCTAGAACTCTCACAGATCGGTTGGCAGATAGCAATAGAATATTTGATGAAGCAGACGCATGGATGGATCTCTGGTGTCACACGACTTACAGGGATTACGGAAATGCGTTTTCTTTTTTAGCACCAGCAATTCAGTTTGGGAAATATGGATCTGTTTTGACACTGGAAGGTCTTGGTCGCAGATGGAATTGGGAGAAGACCAAAGTATGGCGGTTCTTTAAGAAGAACGAGTCTACATTCAAGCTGTTTCGGCTTCCCAGCTCCTATGGCTGCGTAATTTACAATGCTCAGTATCTGCTGGGTGAAGAAACTGTACTTCCTGATGAGTCTGATGTGCTCCAGATGCTGGAAGACATTAAGGGCGGATCTCGCAAAGGTATTGTGGCCCGGAATGAAACCGAGCGGATCAACATGATGGTTGCATGGAATAGCCGCAAGGTGATTAAAGCGCTGGAGGAGAAGTCCGAAATTGAGTCTGGAGAAAATCGCGTTGCACCTTTGAGCACCTATACGCGCGCGTATTTTTCTCATGGTAGGAACTATTACCAAAGTAGGAACTGTATATATGACTGCCTGGGTTGGATAATAGGCGCAGGCCGATATTTTGATTTGGATCAGATAGTGTCAGTCTACCCAATTGAAATTCCCAGGTTGTGCCTTGACACAACTTAGCGAAAATAATTGGTTTTTGGTAACCTTTTTATAGAGGTGTCGAATACCGTGAATTCGTTCCAATTCTTTTCGTAATAAGTAATACTGGCCTGCTGGCCGGAAACAAACGCTACAAAGGAGAGTTCAAAATGGATAGACGTAAAGAGTACGCTGAGGAAGAGGAGAATTTGGCAGCAAAGAGTGCTGCATTCGTTCAGTATCTTACTCGGAGAGGCTATCTGATCACAAAACAAGTCAGTTCTGATGAAGCTGCAATCCGAAGACAAGAGTTTGCTAAGAAAGCTTACCACAATACGGAGATGCTCCTTGCGAGCTACCGAGATCTTGTATGGGCAGTTGAAAGTATACCGGATCAGATTGCTAGTGAACTGGAAATGCCGTTTGCTGAGCTGGATGAACTGATCAGCAGAATCGATTTAGAGCTGGCAATGGATAACAAGGTACTTCAGGGGAGACTCTACTCAATTAGTCAGTCTCGAGTGCTTATTGACAGGATGAATGAGGCTGTCTCCGTATTAAAGAAAAAACCCAAAGATGGTCCGCTTCTATATGATGTGATATACAAGACTTACATGAGCAGGAGCATTCCAGAGAACATCTTTGATTTGTTATATAATCTTCATATGTCAAGACGCAGATATTATGAACTCAGAAAGAAAGCTATACGGCTTATCTCTCTTAGGCTTTGGTCTGCTCCAAATCAGGAAATAAATATGTGGTTGGACGTACTTACGATGCTGGACAAGAATCCCGACTGATTACGACAGTATTTTCGGGAAAAACGCGGAACGAAATTGGGAAAAATTTTGTCATACCCCGTACATGGGAATGTGGTAAAATTGTATCGTCCAAAGTTGGACAAACGCCAAGGGCGCTGTTTTAGAGGCTGAATGAAGTTTCTAAGCAGCGCCTTTTGTCGTTCCAATAACCATGGAAAGGAGGTAATAGACATGGTAAAGACTCTCGCCAGGGGCAAGCAGTATCTGACTGATGCTTACTGGTCTGCAGTAGGTATGGCTTCCGCAGCCATGCTGTCCCTGCAGCCCGTTCTTGCAACTGGCACCGGCACCGGTACGGCCACTATCTGGAATCGTTTTTCCACGATTCTGAAGGATGTCTATGGTCAGGTCGTCGCAATCAGTACCATCGTAGCAGTCACTGTGGCAGCTATTGCGCTGCTGATCCGCATGATCTCCCGCAACCAGCGGGCTGTTGACGAGGCTACCAACTGGCTGAAGCGTATTGTCGTGACCTGGATCATCCTGAACTCTCTGGGCTTTGTGGTCGCTTATCTGCAGCCCCTCATCCAGGGTGGTAACTACTCCGGCTAAGAAGCCTTAGAATAAAATCCAGGCTTCCTAAGGAGGTGATACCCATTCTAGACTGGATTTTCGAGGGTATT
>JAZRKL010000108.1:0-5172 GCA_045646265.1 Faecousia sp. | reverse complement strand
TCCCGATGGCATCGTTGCTTGCGACGAGGCTGCTTGCGGTGAGCTGAAGGACGATACCTACAAGTACTTCAAGGAAATCTATAAGAACGAGAAGTAATAGGAATACTATGCCCCTCCGGTCTTCCGGAGGGGTTTATTTATTGGGGTCTTACTTTTCGTTCTTGTAGATTTCCTTGAAGTACTTGTAGGTATCCACCTTCAGTTCGCCGCAGGCAGCTTCGTCGCAGGCAACGATGCCATCGGGATGCAGCTGCAGAGCAGAGATGGTCCATGCGTGGTCAACGCCGCCTTCCACGCAGTGACGCAGAGCACGAGCCTTGTTGTGGCCGCTGATCAGCAGCAGAACCTGCTTGGAATCACAGACAGTGCCGACACCAACGGACAGAGCGGTCTTGGGAACCTTGTTGGGGTCGTTATCAAAGAAACGGGAGTTGACGATCAGAGTGTCCTCGGTCAGAGCGCGGATGCCGGTACGGGAGGTAAGGCTGGTGAAAGGCTCATTGAAAGCAATGTGGCCGTCTACGCCGCTGCCGCCCAGGAACAGGTCAATGCCGCCGTAGGAAGCGATCTTGTCTTCATAGCGCTGGCACTCGGCTTCCAGATCCTCGGCCATGCCGTTGAGGATGTTGATATTCTCAGCGGGGATGTCGATGTGATTGAAGAAATTGTCGTGCATGAAGTACCAGTAGCTCTGGTCATGCTCACGGGGCAGACCAACATACTCGTCCATGTTGAAGGTAACAACATTCTTAAAGGTGACTTCGCCGGCCTTGTTCTTCTCAATCAGGCGCTTGTAGACACCCAGAGGAGAGGAACCGGTGGGCAGACCCAGAATAAAGGGACGGTCTTCCTTGTGGTTATTGATGGCATCGGCAATGTGCTGCGCAGCCCATGTGCACATGTCTTCGTAATCGTTCTTAATGATCAATTTCATGTTTCTCACACTCCATATTAGCTTTGAGATAGGGGCACAAAACCTCTTGTAAAATATTATACATGCTATTTCCAGATTTGTCTATACAGCAGTCCGGGTTTTACAAGACTTTTTAAAGGGATATTTATAACGCTGATTAACGGATCAAATCTTTGATGACTTCTCCGGCGATCATAAGGCCGGCCACCGACGGCACAAAAGCCACACTGCCGGGCAAGCTTCTTCTGCCCTCGGGCAGCTCTTCTGTGCTGGCTTCGGAAGAAGCAATGGGGTCTTCCGTGGAAAACAGCACCTTTACCCCCTTGAAGCCCCGCTTGGCGCACTCCTTGCGCATGACCCTTGCCAAGGGACAAACGGAGGTTTTGGAAATATCGGCGATCTGGAACTTCCCGGGATCCAGCTTGTTGCCGGTGCCCATGGAGCAGAGGATGGGGGTACCAACAGCCTTTGCCTGAGCAATCAGCGCCAGCTTGGCAGTGACCGTATCAATGGCATCGACGATATAGTCATATTTGGAGAAATCAAACTGCTCCGCCGTGTCCGGACCGTAGAAGGTCTTATGGACCGTAACGGTCAATTCCGGATTGATGTCCAGCACCCGCAGCTTTGCGGCTTCCGCCTTGTCCATGCCAACGGTGGAATGGAGGGCGAAAAGCTGGCGGTTGATATTGGTGGGGCTGATGGTGTCGTGGTCAATGAGATCCAGCGCGCCGATGCCGCTTCTGGCCAGCGCTTCCACCACATAACCGCCTACACCGCCCAGACCGAATACGGCCACCCGGGAGTGCTTCAGTTTTTCCATGGCATCACTGCCCAGCAGCAACGCGGTTCTGGAAAAGGGATTCACAGGAATACCTCCTAGTTAAGAATGTATGTTTCAATATGGGGCATCTCAAGGCTCCCCTGTGTAAGGGGAGCTGGCAAAAATCGGCACTTCGAAACCGATTTTTGACTGAGGGGTTGTCAATGATTGGCTTTTGACAATCCCTCCGGCCCTGCGGGCCACCTCCCTTTACACAAGGGAGGCTTGGGTGCGGAATAAAGTTTTAATTGGCGCTGATATACTGCGCAATAAACTTTTGCAGTACGGGATAGTTTTCCACCAACCGCTTGCCGCTGTCGCTGAGGGCATCGTACATGGCTTTCGCGTATCCCACGGTCACCGGATTTCTGGTGGCGGCCCGTGTGCTTAGATTGTGGATGTATACATCCACCAAAGCGGCAGCGTCCCGATCCTGCTGCCGGGTGTCGATGCGCCATTTTGCGTACAGCGCGGCGGGCATACGGGCAGGATCTGTTTCGGTGACAGGCTCTCCGCTGAACTGGGGATTATCATACCAGCCTTCGAAGATATATCCCCGAAGACGGATATCCGGCAAAACCTCTGCCGGTTCAAAACTGTAAACCACACCGGCGGTGTTGGTAAAGCAATCGATCATCCGGGCGGTTCTGACAGGGGATGTGTTTTCGTCGAAACAGAAGAATTTCGTGATGTCTACGGTAGGCGCCCAGCCTTCGGCAAACAGATCTGCGCCGCAGTTGGACTCTGTGGCATAGCCTTCGTCGATTCTCCAGTAGGCAAAATAGCGGATCAGGAAGGGCAGGATCTCCTGATACAGGCCATTATGATAACAGAAGCCTATGAATGTATTCTCACTTTGGTTTGCCGCAATGCCGTTGCTGTCGGATGTCAGCAGATATCTTCCTGCCACGAATCCAATCTCATAAAAATCGGTTTCCTCGGCATCCGGAGATACCTTCGCCAGCTTGATAAAGTCCGCCGCGTTTTTGATGCCATTGCTGCGCAGCCGTGCGGTTCCGTGGCAGGCGGCGATGTAGTAATAAAAATCGGTGTAGAAGGCCTCCATCAATTCTTCCCTGGATCTGTACACATGATTCGTGTGCTGGGTATTCATGTAATACAAAGGCCCGGAAGAAGCCACGGCGTTTTGATACAGCGCTTCCAGCTTGGCCGATGCCTTCAGCTGTGACCGGATGACCGGGGGCAGCTTTTGGTATTGCCGGTAAAGCTGCAGGATCTCCTCTCGATAGTAAAGCTCCAGCTTGCTGGGCAGGGCAGCGATCCGCATATCGAATTCTTTTGCCGCCTGGGCAACAGACCCGGTGGAAAGCTGCTCCAGGGAAATGCTGCCATGACTGGGAAGATACCGGATGTGATAGGTTCCGCTTTGGGTAATCTCAATCATCTGTCCGTTTATACGGAAGCAATCGGTCGCGCCCAGAACCTGGGTCAAATGGTCGCCGGTGATGACCACAGAAGCCGCCGTGTTCTCAATATAAAACCGGGTTCCCGCTTCCAGATACAAAGCGGCAGAATAGACATGCAATCCGTTTTTGGCGATGTGATCCGCAATGTCGGAATCATTTACGGTGTTTTCGTCATCTACATACCAGGCATATTCGTGAAACAGCGCGGAATCCGGTGTCAGAACCGTATCTTCCAAAGCTGTGTGGGTCGCTTCATCCGTTCCGAAATGGACTTGATAGGCCTTGTCAGAGGTGGGGTCGAAGGCCTTTGTCAGATAGATCTGACGGTTTCCGTCCTTGCTGAATTCCAGTACATAGCGCCCGTCATCGTCCATCACGAATTCGCCGGTTTCACCCTGGTGAAAATCAGTGGTATTCCAGCGCAGAGTACCGGCCAGATCGTCATAATCGTACACGATGTCGTTGACATTGTCGATGACCGTCAGCCGGTCGCCGGCATGCAGCTGGGCATAGCCGTACAGATAGGTGTCGCTTTGGGAATCATGGCAGGCAGCAAGGTGCATGGGATAGGCCGTGCCGTTGATCTGTACCACGATGCCGGGATGCTCCCGGTTTTCAAGCGTCAGTGTCATGCCCTGGGGGATGGCGGTCACAGAAACGAAAGCCGTTGCTGTGGTATTGAGGACCTGTCCCTGGTCGTCCAGATTGCTGCCCAAAGCAGCGGTGAAGGGATATTCGTGACCGGCGGTGTCTTTCAGGGTGATCACATCGTCCCGGTTGACCGCCAGATTTTCCAGTGTCCATGTGATATGACCGGCTTCCTGCTCAGACAGGGCAAGGGCAGTAGGCTCGCCATTGACACAGATAAACAGGTGGGGCGACAACTTCGGCACGGTGACGGTTTCCACTTGGGCCTTATGTTCGTCCGCAAGAGCGCCGCAATCCGCGCACTGATAGTGGGCAATGGTGCCGGTTTCAAACAAATCAGCACTGACGGCCGCTTGCAGCGAACCCCATTGATGCTCACAGGGCGCTCCTGCGCAGCCGCCGGTCACCGGCAACAATATCCATAGCAGCGCGAAGATCACGCGCGCCGCGTTTCGTGTGTGTTTCATGTATAAAACCAATCCTTTAGGGTGGTAAAATTTTTCGGTTCATAAAAGCCAACTTGTGCATTATATCATTTATCATTCAAAAAGGGAACCATAAAGTGCTAAAATTGGATGGATTTTCCTTCATAGTTCCCTAAAAAGCGGAATATACTTGCCTATATCAGGGGGCATGGGGTGTTCGGCTATGAAAAAAGCAATTCCGTACTGGCAGATGGGCGGGTTTATCTTCACGGCGGCGGCGGGGACGCTGCTGCATTTTCTCTTCGATTGGACAGGCGGCAATGTGGCGGCGGCGCTGTTTTCAGCGGTGAATGAATCCATCTGGGAGCATATGAAGCTGCTGTTTTACCCGCTGGTGCTGTTTGCGCTGGCGGAATATTTTCTCTGGGGGAAGGAGCTTGGTTCTTTCTGGTGCGTCAAGCTGATCGGTATTTTCACCGGCCTTGCGCTGATTCCTGTGGTGTATTACACCTACACCGGCATACTGGGTGTCAATGCGGATTGGTTCAATATCGCGATCTTTTTCATTGCCGCGGCAGTGGTGTATTTTGTGGAAACAAAACTGTTCCAAAAGGAATTCCAATGCCCTCTGGGCGGCAGGGTATCCGCCTTGCTGATCCTTCTGATGGCCCTTGTTTTTTCCGTCTTTACATTCACACCGCCCCATGTTCCGTTTTTTCAGGATCCTGTCACGGGAACCTATGGCTTTTGGCAGGTATCATCGGGATAACCGCCCCGGATCATCCTCCGGGGCGGTTGAGCGTGTCAAAGAAGTATCATTTGACGCATATCGGTCGGTCCATATCGTAGGGGCGCATCACGATGCGCCCGGTGATTTTGCGAATAAAATCACATCGCCAGCGGCGATCATTCTCTTATTTCCTGCGGAAATCCCAC
>JAZRKL010000107.1:0-33089 GCA_045646265.1 Faecousia sp. | reverse complement strand
AAGCAGATCGCAGCCCGGATAGAGGATGGAGTTGCGGATGAGATCCGGGCCTACATTAACGAAAACAATATCTCCGGGATCCATCTGGAACCGGATTCCCAAAGATATTACCCGTATGGGAGCCTTGCGGCACAGATCATTGGATTTACCAATGCATCCAATACCGGCTCGGAAGGGATCGAAGCTGCCTACAATAATTTTTTGGAAGGTAGCGCAGGACGGGTCATTACCACAAAGGGCAACAACGAAATGGATATGCCCTTTTCCTATGAAAAGTATGTGGAATCCCAACAGGGATGCAGCGTGATCCTGACACTGGATGCCACCGTGCAGGCTTGCCTGGAAAAGCAAATGGAAGCGGCAATCGCCCGGTATGATGTGCAAAACGGCGCCTTCGGCATGGTTATGGACGTGGATAGCGGCGAGATTTTGGCAATGGCCACTTTGGGCAGCTATGATCCCAACTGTTATTTGGAAATATATGATCCGGCGCAAGCGTTGGAGCTGGAGCGGCAGCGGCTGGAATATCTGACATTTCCTGTGGAAAGTGAAGCCTACACAGAAGGGAAGCAAGCATACCAGCAGGCGCTGCATCAGGCACGGCTGAAGCAGTGGAGAAACCGGTGCCTTTCCGATGGGTACGAGCCGGGGTCGACCTTTAAGGTACTGACCATGGCGGCTGCCTTGGATTGCGGCGCAATCACGCTGGAAACGCCTTTCTACTGCAAGGGTGCCGAACAGATCCCCGGAAGATCCCAGCTTCTCCATTGCTGGCGCTCCGCGGGACACGGCTCGGAGAAAACACCTCAGGCACTGCAGAATTCCTGCAATATCGCCTTTGCCCATATTGCGTTGAAGTTGGGCGGGGAACAGTTTTATGATTATGTGCAGCGCTTTGGGGTGCTGGAAAAGACGGGCATCGACCTTTCCGGCGAGAGCAAGGGCGTGTTCTTTGACAAGGCGCTGGTAACCAATACCGACAAATGGGGAACGGCATCATTGACCTCCGGTTCCTTTGGGCAGACCTTTAAACTGACACCGCTGCAGCTTGTTCGGGCCATTGCTTCTGTGGTCAACGGCGGGTATTTGATGGAACCTTATATGGTTTCTGAGATCCTGGACAGCCAGGGCAATACGGTGCTGCGGCAGGAGCCTACGCTGGTCAGAAGAACTGTCAGCGAAGAAACTTCAAAGACAATGTGTTCCTTGATAGAGTCGGTGGTGACCGAAGGCACAGCTAAAAATGCCGCAGTACCCGGCTATTCCATCGGCGGAAAAACCGGCACCAGTGAGAAAATAGATGTGTTCGACGAAAACGGCCAGCGGGTCCTGGATAAAATTGTTTCCTTTGTAGGGGTTGCGCCTATGGACGATCCGCGGTATATTGTATTGGTAGCGTTGGATACCCCATCAAGACAGACAGGAATCTATATTTCCGGCGGTGTTATGGCGGCACCTACAGTGGGCGCAGTGATGGCGGATATTCTGCCATATCTGGGGGTAAAGCAAAAGGACGGCGGGCAGGACGCTGCCGCCCAGCAGGTCATACTGGAAGATGTAACCGGGTTACCTGCGGAGCAGGCACAGAAAAAACTGAAAGCAGCGGGTTTGACAGCGGTGACAGAAGGCTTTGGCTCCACCGTTGTGACCCAGATCCCTTTGCCGGGGCAGAATGTTCCGGCAGGAAGTCAGGTGCTTTTATATTTAGGAGAAATCAATCAGTAAAATTACCCATAGGAAGACCGCTGGCAGCGGTTAAGGAGGAACTGTTATGAGACTGAAAGAATTGCTCAATGGCATATCCGTTTTGGAAGTAAATGCTGATCTGGAAACGGAAATTGAAAATGTTGCCTATGATTCCAGAAAGGTAACCCCCGGCAGCCTGTTTATGGCTATCACCGGTTTTGCTTCCGATGGCAACAAATATATCCCCATGGCATTGGAAAAGGGCGCGAAAGTCGTGGTCACTGCCCATAAGCCGGAGTCGGACATTCCTTATGTACTGGTGGAATCCGACCGCCTGGCGCTGGCAATGCTGGGTATCAACTATTACGGAAACCCCGCGAAAAGCATGACCATGATCGGTATTACCGGCACCAACGGCAAGACCTCTTCCACATTGCTGCTGAAGCATGTTCTGGAAACTGTCAAGGGTGCCAAGGTAGGCTTGATCGGAACCATGGAGAACCGGATCGGCGACCTGGTGATCCCCACGGAGCGCACCACTCCCGAAAGCTTTGATCTGCAGGGCCTGTTTGCCCGGATGCGGGACGCAGGCTGCACCCACATGGTCATGGAGGTCTCTTCCCATGCTATCTCTCTGGACCGTGTAGGCGGTGTTCACTATGATGTGGCAGCCTTTACCAACCTGACCGAGGACCATCTGGATTTCCACGGCACCATGGAAAACTACTGCGATGCCAAGGCAGAGTTGTTTGCCCGCTGCGGCAAGGCCGTTGCCAACTGTGATGATCCTTGGTTTGACCGGATCGTCAGCCGTGCCCAGTGCCCTGTGCTGAAAACCTCCGTGGCAGGCTCCGGTGATCTGTGTGCCCGGGATCTGGAATTGCTCTCCGACGGCATTTCCTTTACAGCTATCTGTGGAGAGGAACAGGCGAAGGTCCGCCTGCCCATTCCCGGCAAGTTTACCGTTTATAACGCACTGACGGTTCTGGGAATTGCGCTGCAGCTGGGTATCAGCCTTGGGGATGCAGCCAAGGCTCTGGAAACCGCGCAGGGTGTCAAGGGCCGCGTGGAGGTAGTTCCTACCCTTGGAAAGCCCTATACCGTCTTGATTGACTATGCCCACACCCCCGACGGCCTGGAAAATGTTCTCAGCTCTGTCAGAGATTTCTGCAAGGGCCGGCTCATCGCGGTCTTTGGCTGCGGCGGTGACCGTGACCGTACAAAACGGCCGATTATGGGTAGAATCGGTGCAAAACTGGCGGATTTGGCTATCATAACTTCGGATAATCCCAGAACGGAAGTGCCTATGGATATTATTAAAGATATCGTGGCTGGCCTTTCCGAGGAAACGAAAAATTATGAAGTCATCGAAAATCGTATCGAAGCCATTCATCACGCTATGGACATTGCGCAAAAAGATGATATAATTGTACTGGCAGGTAAGGGCCATGAGACCTACCAGGAGATTTGCGGTGTGAAGCACCACCTGGATGAACGGGAGGTTGTGGCAGAATACCTGTAACCTGAATCTGTCAGGTAAGGAGGAACTACCATGGGAAAGATTACTCTGGCACAGGCTGCGGCATGGTGCGGCGGTCGTGTGGAGGAGAAATATAAGAATGTCACATTTCTGGGAGCCAATATGGATTCCCGGAAGATCCAGCCGGGGCAGTTGTTTATTGCGCTGGTAGGGGAGCGTGACGGTCATGACTATATTCCAATGGCTATGGAAAAGGGCGCGGCAGCGGTTCTTTGTTCCCGTCCCTGTGGAGATATTCCTGCCATCGTTGTGGAAGATCCCCGTCTGGCGCTGGGTGCTATCGCCCGGGAAGAGCGCAGGCGCATTGGTATGCAGGTGGTGGGTGTTACAGGCTCTGTAGGTAAAAGCACCACCAAAGAGATGATTGCCTCCGTTCTGGAGGGGACCTACCGTGTGGAAAAGACACCGGTGAATCAAAACAATGATCTGGGTATGCCTATGGCCATCCTTTCCATGCCGGAGGATACGCAGGTGGCTGTTCTGGAAATGGGCATGAATCATTTCCGTGAAATCGCCTATTTGTCCGGCATTGCGCAGCCCGATGTGGCGGTGATCATCAATATCGGCACCATGCACATTGAACATCTTGGCTCCAAGGAAGGTATTCTGAAAGCCAAGATGGAGATTCTGGAGGGCATGAAGGAAGATGGCAAGGTGATCCTCAACGGAGACGATCCGTTACTTTGGAGCCAGCGTGACCAAACTTTCATGAAAATCCATTATTTTGGCGCTGAAAATGCCCAGTGTGATGTACTGGGCCGGCAGGTGACGGAAACGGAAGATTATATGACCTTCCGTGTCGCGGCAGGGGAGCAGGATTTCCCTGTTGAGCTGAATCTGGAAGGCAAGCATTACATTTCCGATGCTCTGGCAGCGGTCAGCGTAGGCCTTGCCATGGGCGTAGAGCCTGTGAAAATTCAAGAAAAGCTTTGGGGTTTCCGGAACATGGAAGGCCGCCAGGAGATATTTGTAAAGAACGGCTATACCATCATCAAGGATTGCTATAACGCAGGCCCTGAAAGCATGGCAGCCGCGTTGGAAGTGCTGGGCAAAAAGGAAGGCCGCCATGTGGCGGTGTTGGGTGATATGCTGGAGCTTGGCGCCTGTACCCAGGCAGAGCACTACCGGGTAGGCCGCATTGCCGCGGAAAAGGCGGACATTTTGCTGGCATTTGGCCCCAACGGTACCCGAACGCTCAGCGGTGCCATCACCGGCGGTATGTCTGAGACCAAGGCAATGGCCTTTGAAGACCGGCAAAAGCTTATTGCTACATTGAAGCGCATGGCAAAACCCGGGGATGTGCTGCTGTTTAAGGGCAGCCGGGGTATGCGCATGGAATTGATATTGGAAGGATTCTTGAAAGAGAATTAACATACATAAGCGGAGGAAATATACATGACGAGAATGCTTATAACAGCAGTGGCAGGCTTTGTGCTTTCCGGTGTGATCGGCTACTTTCTGCTGCCTGTTCTGCGGGCGCTGAAGGCAGGTCAGTCCATTCGGGAGCTGGGCCCCACCTGGCACAATAATAAAGCGGGTACCCCTATGATGGGCGGTTTGATGTTCATCTTTGCGGCCATTATCTGTTTGCTTGGAAACCTGTTTACCATGGAAGAATACTCTGTGTTCTATGTGCTGGTATTGAGCCTCTGTTTCGGTTTCGTAGGCTTTTTAGATGATTTTTACAAGATCAAGTTTAAGCGTAATCTGGGTCTGACGGCTATGCAGAAGGCCATGCTGCAGATGGCGGTTTCTGCCATCTACCTGTATCTGCTGTACCGCCAGAATATCCTTACCTGCGATATTTATATCCCGTTTTTTGATGTTACCTTCTATCTGCATCCGATTGTGTATATTTTCTTTGCCATGTTTGTGATGGTTGGCTGCGTCAACGCAGTGAACCTGACCGACGGCATCGACGGCCTTTCCAGCTCTGTGACCATCCCTGTCATGGTATTCTTTGCCGCTGCGGCTGCCTGCATGGGAAAATGGGATCTGGCATTGCTACCTGCCGCGTTGGCAGCGGGCCTTGTGGCATACCTGTTTTATAACTGGCACCCTGCAAAGGTGTTCATGGGCGATACCGGATCCCTGTTTCTGGGCGGTGTAGTATGCGCCCTGGCCTTTGCGCTGGATATGCCCCTGGTTTTGATCCTGGTTGGCTTTGTTTATATTGTTGAGACTTTGTCCGTCATTTTGCAGGTGGGTTATTTTAAGCTGACCCATGGCAAGCGTCTGTTTAAAATGTCGCCCATTCATCACCACTTTGAAATGTGCGGCTGGAAGGAAGAAAAAATCGTACTGACCTTTACCGGCGTGTCGGTGCTGATGTGCCTGCTGGCCTGGTTCGGTATTTCCGGAAGAATCTAGGAGGAATCTTATGGCGATGCAGAGACCTGCTCTGTATGCCAAAGAGAACCGCTCTTCGCCCTTTGCTCGAAGAGAAGACAATGTAGATATCCCGTTTCTTGTTCTGGTGCTGATGTTGCTGGCGGTGGGGCTGGTCATGCTCTACTCCGCAAGCTACGCCCAAAGTGAATATGATACAGGCTACGCCATTTCCACCCGATACCTGCAGAAACAGGCGGTATGCGCCGGGATCGGCCTGGTGGCAATGGCTGTGTTATCCCGGATCCCGGGGGATTTCTGGCTGCGGTTTGCCTGGCCGCTCTATGGGATCAGTATCCTTTTGCTGCTGAGTGTGCTGGTGGTGGGGGAGTCTGTGAACGGTGCCCGCCGGTGGATCAATATTGCGGGATTGCAGTTTCAACCGTCGGAAATCGCCAAATTCACCATGATCGTGCTGTTTGCGCGGCTGACCAAAGGTTTTGGCCCCAGTGCCAGAGAATTCCGCTACGGTGTGATGGGATTTGGCAGCGCCCTGCTGGGCATTCTGGTGCCATTAGCGCTGGAAAAGCATCTTTCTGCCATTATGCTCATGGGTATGGTGGCGGTGGTGATGATGTTTGTGGCCGGTACCCATCCCAAATGGCTGCTGGCCGGTGCCGGTGCCGCTGCTGTGTTCGTGGTCGTTTATATTACCTTTATGGGATATGCCGGTGACCGGGTCACCGCCTGGCTCCATCCGGAAGCGGATCCCGGTGATACCGGTTATCAGATCCTGCAATCTCTCTATGCCATTGGCTCCGGCGGTGTTTTCGGTCTGGGACTGGGCAAAAGCCGGCAGAAATATCTGTACCTGCCCTTCCAGTATAATGACTATATCTTCGCGGTGATCTGTGAGGAGCTGGGTCTTGTGGGGGCGCTGGTGATCATCGTGCTGTTCGCGGCGCTGATCATCCGTGGTTACTGGATCGCGCTGCACGCTTACGACCGGTTTTCCACTGTGCTGGCGGCGGGTCTTGTGACGCTGATCGCGGTACAGACAATTCTAAACTTATGTGTAGTTACGAATCTTCTGCCTTCTACCGGCATTGCGCTGCCGTTTTTTTCCTATGGCGGAACGGCGCTGGCGGTGAATCTGGGGGAGATGGGGATCGTATTGGGAATCTCACGAATGAGAAATCAAGCAAAAAGACAGGAGGAACTCCTATGAATGTGATTTTTACTTGCGGTGGTACCGGAGGCCATATCAATCCGGCCATTGCGGTTGCCAATATATTGAAGGAACGGCATCCGGACGCAAATATCCTGTTTATCGGTGCTTCCGGCCATATGGAAGAAAAACTGGTGCCGGGTGCGGGCTACGAACTGAAGACATTTCCTACTTCCGGCATGAGCCGCAAGCTGAACCTGAAGGGGATTAAAGCCAACATCAAGTCCGTTTCCAACGTGATCGGTGCGGTTAAGGGCTGCCGCAAGATCATTAAGGAGTTTAAACCCGATGTGATCATCGGTACCGGTGGCTATGCCAGCTTCCCTGCGCTGATGGCAGGCCATATGATGAAGATCCCCACCTGTGTCCATGAGGCCAACGCTATGCCCGGCCTTACCACAAAAATGGCCGCGGATTGGGCGGACCGCGTGCTGATCTGCTTCCCCGAAAGCGCCAAGCACTATAAGCATCCCGAGAAGGCGGAAGCTGTCGGTATGCCTGTGCGCCGGGAATTTATCTTTGCCGATAAAGAAACGTCCAGAAAGGAACTGGGTCTGGATGACCGCCCTGTGATCGTGTCCACCTTTGGCAGCCAGGGCGCAAGAGCTATGAATCTGGCCATTGCCGAGGTGCTGAAGCTGGAGCAGGAAGAAGGCTTCCCTTATCAACATATCCATGGTGTGGGCAGCTTTGGCTGGGAATGGTTCCCGGAGAAGCTTCGTGAACTGGGTGTGGACAGCGACAACGCTGCACTGGACATTCGGGAGTACATCTACAACATGCCTACGGTCATGGCAGCGGCGGATGTGATCGTCAGCCGTGCAGGCTCCTCTGCCTGTAACGAGATCGCTGCCAGCGGAACACCGTGCATTTTAATTCCTTCTCCCAACGTGACCAACAATCATCAGGAGAAGAATGCCAGAGCCATTTCTGACCGGGGCGGCGCGGTGCTGCTGCTGGAAAGGGATTGCACACCTCAGACTATGTATGAAAAGATAAAAGAGATCCTTTCCGATTCCCAACTGCGGGACCGGATGAGCACTGCCTTGCGGGGCGCCTGCGTCCTGGACAGTGCGGAGCGGATCTGTGACATTCTGGAGGAGCTGGCCGCCACACGAAAGTAACCCCCAAAGGAGAATCCAATGGATACCAAGAAAACAAAGCAGACAGCGCCAAAGAGCCGGACGACACGGCCGGCGGGAACCGCCGCCAAAGGCACATCTTCCACAAAAACACGAAAAGATGCTGCCCAAAAATCCAATAACCGCACGGCTTCACAGCGCCGTAAACCTGCTGTGCAGACAGCGAAACGGTCTATAGAAAAGACAGCATCAAGCCGTCCCAGAAAGCAGGCGGCACCGGTTCAGCCTGCCCCCGAGGTGGTCTATACCCCCGCGAAGCCTTTTAACCGGGGAAGATTTATACTGCAGTTAGCAACCGTGGTGGCTGTGGTGCTTGCCCTGTCTTTTGGTATCTCGATTTTCTTCAAGGTTGAGGTCATTACCGTTGCCGGTGCGGAAAAGTACGACGTATGGACGGTAAAGGAAGTCTCCGGTATCGAAATCGGTGATAATTTGCTGAGTTTCGGTGAAGCAAAGGCAGCGGGCAAGATCAAAACCGCCCTGCCTTATGTAAAATCTGTGCGAATTGGAATAAAATTACCCGATACGGTAAATATTGAAATCAAGGAACTGGATGTGGTGTATGCCATCAAGGATGCGGTGGAGCAGTGGTGGCTGATCACTTCCGGCGGCCGTGTGGTGGACAAAGCGGACAGCGCCACAGCCGGTGACTATACCCAGATCTACGGTGTCAAGCTGGCAAGTCCTGTGGCAGGCCAGCAGGCAGTCGCACAGGAAGAGGCACCGCCTGAAACAACTGGTGATGCGCTGACACCTACGCTGGCACCGGTTGTAAGGGCCGGCGACCGGCTGAAAGCGGCACTGGATATTCTGCAATATCTGGAAGAATGCAGCATCATCGGTGAGGCTGCCAGTATAAACGTGGCTGATCTGGGCAATATGGAACTGCAATATGGCCAGCGTTTCCTGGTCAAGCTGGGAGACACAACGCAGCTGCTTTACAAAATCAAATTGATGAATGCCGCCATTAATGGTAAGGACGAAAATAACAGCCTGAAAGACTACGACAGTGGTGTTTTGGACATTTCCTTTACCATAAAAGAGAACCAAGTGATCTATCAGGCATCAGAAGAGTAACAAATAATTAAAAAACTTCGACGAAAAACGAGATTTTCTATTGACCATTTCGCTTTTTGCGGATAGAATAATAGGGTACAATTATAAATATGCGCAGAAGAGGCTTTTGTGGTTCCTTCTGCCAAAGGATACATAGGAGGAAAGCACAATGGCTGATTTTCAGGAACGCGTAGTTAAGATCAAGGTAATTGGTGTTGGCGGCGCAGGTAACAATGTTATTAACCGCATGATCGAATCCGGTGTAGGCGGTGTTGATTTTGTCGTGGTAAATACCGACAAGCAGGACCTTAACAAGTCCGTATGTAAGAACAAGATCCAGATCGGTGAGAAGCTGACCGGTGGTATGGGTGCCGGCTCCAAGCCTGAGATCGGCCGTCAGTCCGCTGAGGAAAGCCGTGCTCAGATCTCCAAGATTCTGGAAGATACTGATATGGTCTTCATTACCGCCGGTATGGGCGGCGGCACCGGCACCGGCGCAGCTCCCATCGTAGCTGACCTGGCCCATGAGGCAGGCATCCTGACCGTCGGTGTTGTCACCAAGCCTTTCAAGTTTGAAGGCGCCAACCGTATGCGCCAGGCTGAGGCAGGTATCGCAGAGCTGGGCGGCAAGGTTGACTCTCTGATCATCATCCCTAACGACCGTCTGAAGTACGTCACCGACCAGAAGATCACCTTTGCCAACGCATTCGGCATTGCTGACGATGTTCTGAAGCAGGCTGTTACTTCCATCTCCGAGCTGGTTGGCTTCTGCGAGAATGTAATCATCAACCTGGACTTTGCTGACGTTTCCGCTGTTATGAAGGACGCTGGCCTGGCTCACATGGGTGTTGGCACTGCCAGCGGCAAGGAAAAGGCCGAGCAGGCTGCTCTGGCTGCCGTTTCCAGCCCCCTGCTGGAGACTTCCATCAACGGCGCTACCGGTGTTCTGGTGAACGTGACCGGTTCTTCCGAGCTGACTCTGGATGATGTAGAGACCGCTGCAAGCATCGTGCAGGAGAACGCAAACCCCGATGCCAACATCATCTTCGGTGCTACCTGCTCCGACTCCTTCCAGGATGAGATGCGTGTTACCGTTATCGCTACCGGTTTTGAGAAGAAGCCCGATGTCAATGTTGTGCTGCCCGGCGCTGCTGCCGCTGCCACTGAGACTCCCGCCAAGGCCGCCGATGTAAGCGAGATCGACGAGATCTTCAAGCTCTTCAACCGCTGATTTGAATTTGCGGCATCCCGGGTTCTCCCGGGATGCCTTTTTCTGCGAAGGAGGAAGCGTATGAACGCGTACGGCGCTCTGGCGGCCAGCTATGACCGGCTGACCAATGATGTGGATTATAAAGCCGTGGTGGATTTCTACTTTGAAATTCTGGCGCGGGAAGGCTTGAAACCCAGAACCGCGGTGGACTTAGCCTGTGGAACAGGTTCTGTGGCGCTGCTGCTGGCCCAAAGAGGCTTGCGGGTGACGGGTGTGGATATGTCGGAGGAAATGCTCTGTGAGGCTTCGCAAAAGGCGCAGGAGCAGGACAACCAACCGATGTTCGTATGCCAGAAGCTGCAGCAGCTGCGATTGCCCCGTGGTGTTGATCTGGCGGTATGCGCACTGGACAGCCTGGACTATATCACAGATCCTGCCGATTGCAAAGAAGCCATCCGGCGGGTCTATAAGGTGCTGAATCCCGGCGGCTGCTTTATCTTCGACGTGAATACACCGGAAAAGCTCCGGGCCATGGACGGCCAGATATTTCTGGACGAGGACGATGATGTGTACTGCGTCTGGCGGGGTGAGTTTGATGAAGAGACAAATATCTGTTCCTACGGCATGGACCTGTTCCAACGGGAAGGGGAGTGCTGGTTCAGAAGCTTCGAAGAGCATAAAGAATATGCCTATTCCGAATCCCAGCTGCGCGGTTATCTGAAAGCTGCTGGTTTTACTTCCATCGCGGTGTATGCTGACCGCCGGTTTGAAGCGCCTGCTCCCGGGGAACAGCGGATCTATATAAAAGCAAGAAAGGGTAAGCTCCTATGAATGATTATTTGGTACGCGGTATGACCATGGACGGCTTTGTGAAGGTCGTGGCCATCCGTTCTACGGAAATCGTGCGCCGTGGCGCCCAGATCCATAAAACCACACCCAATGCCACTGCAGCCTTTGGACGGGCCTTGACGGCGGCATCTATGATGGGCAATATGCAGAAGGTGGACAACGGTTCCGTGACTTTGCAGATCAAGGGCGGCGGCCCCATCGGCAATATCGTGTGCGTTTCCGACCCTGTTGGCAATGTCCGGGGCTATGTGTATGAACCCAATGTACCGCTGGTGGAAAAATACCCCGGCAAGCTGGATGTGGGCGCTACCGTTGGTACCGACGGCACACTGACCGTTATCCGTGACTTGCAGATGAAAGAGCCTTATGTGGGCAGCATCCCTCTGGTTTCCGGTGAGATCGGCGACGATGTAACGGCATATTTTGCCCAGAGTGAGCAGACACCTACCGCCTGTGCGCTTGGTGTTCTGGTGGACCGTGACCTGTCCGTAAAGGTAGCCGGCGGCTATCTGGTGCAGCTGCTGCCCGGCGCTCCTGATGAGGTCATCGATAAGCTGGAAGCCGGAATTCAGCGTGCCGGTGCTGTGACTACCATGCTGGAACAGGGCCTCTGCCCCGAGGATATTCTGGGTCAGGTCTGCGGCGATTTGGGTGTTGTTTTCATGGAAACCACTCCTGTGGAATACAAGTGCTATTGCAGCCGTGACCGGGTCACATCCGCATTGATCAGTTTGGGTAAAAAGGAATTGGCCGAAATCAGGGAAGAGGGGAAAACCTTCCCAGTGGAATGCCAGTTCTGTGATACCGTTTACAGCTTCACTCCGGAAGATATCGGCGAGTTGCTGAAAAAAGTTTAAAGAATTACTGTTTATGGTGGGAAAAACCCTCGTTTGAGTGCGTAAAAATTTTTGATAAAAAATCGAAAAAAACGCTTGACAAAATGGCTATCCAAGGGTATAATGTGTCCTGTCGCTGAGGTGTGCAACACACGAAAGCGGAACGGGAGCATAGCTCAGCTGGGAGAGCATCTGCCTTACAAGCAGGAGGTCACAGGTTCGAGCCCTGTTGTTCCCACCAATACCTGGCCCTGTGGTGCAGTCGGTTAGCACGCCAGCCTGTCACGCTGGAGGTCGACGGTTCGAGTCCGTTCGGGGTCGCCATAAAGCATCTGAGCAGAGCTTCATGCTCTGCTCAACATGCCTCTGTAGCTCAGTAGGTAGAGCAGCGGACTGAAAATCCGCGTGTCGTTGGTTCGATTCCGACCGGAGGCACCATATTTGCGGGCGTAGCTCATCCGGTAGAGCGCCACCTTGCCAAGGTGGAGGTAGCGAGTTCGAGCCTCGTCGCCCGCTCCAAAAATAATTAGGAACGCACGGCGTTCCTAATTTCATATGGTACCGTGGCCAAGTGGTAAGGCAAGAGTCTGCAAAACTCTCATTCGCCAGTTCAAATCTGGCCGGTACCTCCAAAAAAAGACACACACCCAAAGGTGTGTGTCTTTTTTTGGCGCTACCGCGCCAAGATTTGAAAGATCAAATGCAACGCGGGCGAGCGTTGCCGCCGACGGCTTGACGGAGACGAACAATAATTTTTCTTCTCGCCGAGAAGAAAAATGCAAACAAATCTGGCCGGTACCGCTTGATGGTATACTTCAAATGTGATATATTTACGTTGGAGGTGGGATATATGCTTAAAATGATCAAAGGATGCAGAGTTCACAATCCGACCATACTGTATGAAGGATATGAACAGATTAATTCCGGATTTGTTGCTAATGTGGATGCTGACAAAATTCAAATTCTGTTTGAGAATTTTGTGAAACTGCATAATGAGCTGTGCTTTATTATTCTGGAGGTTCCCACTAATGCAAAAGAGGAAACCGCCTTTTTATCTGATGGTACTTCGCCACTTCACAAAGATGTGTACTATATAGATGGTCTCACACCAGCACGTGCGGTTGAATTTTTGAATGTTTTCGGGGAATGGCTGATCCATGACGGTATGAGCAGTTTTGGTATTGGAATACATTCGGGCGCAAATGAAATCGTAAAAGGTAAGTATAATGTAGTCACAGTGTACACGCAGGATAAACGGAAGTACGAAGGATTTTTTGAAACACTTGGAATATGGCAAGCATCCGAACTGAAAACCGCATGGGATTACTTCACCAGTGATACTCCTGGAGATTCTTTCTTGTATACATGCAAGGGTAAGAATATTTATGATTTGATTGAACACTTGAAACAATATGGACTTTATTTTGCTGAACGTAGGGAGGATTGAGTCGCTACAGCTGATAGCACAGGTATTGCATGTCGAAACTTGCGAATGAAATATTTGTTTTTTTTGAAGCTTGATAGGTTTTTTGTGTCTAAAAAGTGATATCTAAAGTGGGTATTAATAACAAAAAAAGACACACACCCAAAGGTGTGTGTCTTTTTTTGGCGCTACCGCGCCAAGATTTGAATAATCCAAATGCAACATGCCGGTGACATGTTGCTGCAACCAGTTCAAAAACTGGGGGCTACATTTATTTAAGCTTCTCTTGTAGAGAAGCTTAAATGCAAACAAATCTGGCCTGTACTTTCGGTTTTTCCATTGATCATTTTATTCGCGTAATGTGAAAATTAAAATTGATTCTGCCCTGTCGATATGTTATGATACATCCTGCATGACAACAGGAGGACTTCCATGAGTACCTTACAGATAAAACGAACCGAATTAAATATCAAACAGTTTTTGCGGGCGCTGCTGACACTGGCACTTCCCATTGCTTTGCAGAACCTGCTGTCTACTACCGCATCCATGGTGGACACCATCATGATCGGCACCCAGGGTGAGCTGGCGGTGGCTGCTGTGGGAATTTGCTCCCAGATCAGCTCGTTGTTCTTTTCCTGCTATTTTGGATTTGCCGGTGGTGCTTTGTTGTTTTTTGCCCAGTACTGGGGCGCGGAGGATGAGGCGGGTATCAACCGTACCTTTGGCCTATCACTGCTTCCGTTGTTGCTGGTTTCCTTGGCCTTTGGCGGTGTGGCAGTGTTCGCACCCCGGTTCCTGCTTTCGATCTATACGGATAAAGAAAATCTTATCGACATCGCGATGCCCTATATCCGAATTGCGGGATTTTCCTATCCGCTGGTTGTGCTCAATGCCATCATCAGTTTTTTGATGCGCGGTACAGAGCGTGTGAAGCCACCACTGATTGGCTCCATCGTGGCGCTGGTGGTAAACTTCTGCATCAACTGGCTGCTGATCAACGGTAACTGGGGTTTCCCGAAGCTTGGCCCCGCGGGTGCGGCCATCGGTACGCTGGTATCTACCGCTGTCAATTCTGTCTTGCTTCTGGCGTTCCTGCTGCGGAGCAAAAAGGGCATCCGGTTAAATTTGAAGCAGATGTTTGATTTCAGCGGCGGCTTTGTGGGAGCGTATTTCAAAAAGTGCTTCCCCGTGATCTGTAATGAATTTCTGTACGGAGTCGGCCAGATGCTCATCAACATGGTCATTGGCCGTCAGAGCGAAAGCGCCATTGCCGCCATGGCCACCTTCCGTGTGCTGGAAGGCTTCGTGTTCGCGTTCTTTGGCGGCTTGGCGGACGCTTCTTCTGTGGTGATCGGTAACGAAGTGGGTGCGGGCAATCATATGAACGCATATCGCTATTTGAAGGGCTTCGCGGTGATTTGCCCTGCCATTACATTTTTGATCGTGCTGACCTTCCTCTGTGCCAACGGACTGCTGCTGGGACTCTTTGGCCTGGGCGCGGAGGCCCTTACCTACGGCAAATATATGCTGCTGATTTACATGGTGGCAGGATCAATCCGCACCTGTAACTACATCATGAATATCTGTTACCGGGCTGGCGGTGATACAGTTTTTGGTACGGTTTTGGAGATCTCCAGCCTGTTTTTAATCAGCGTTCCTGCTACATGGGCAGCAGGTATGATCTGGCAGCTTCCGTTTATTGCGGTATTCTCCTTTGTCTATACGGATGAATTGCTTCGTTTGGTGGTGGAGATATTCCGAACCAGAAGCTGTAAATGGGTAAAACCCGTCACGCCCCAAGGACAGGCAACACTGGAAGCTTTCCATGAGGAATTGCGTATGTTGCGAAACAAGAGTGAATAAATCTATAAAAAGGTGTATTGCATCTGCAATACACCTTTTTTGATGTAATTGAACACACTTTGTGAACGGTGTACATTCTGTTTTTCTTTGAAATTTTGATAGATATACTTTAAAAGGTGCTGTTTTTACCATCATTACTTGCATCCGTAGGGCCGCAATGTTATAATTATTCAAAATACTGAACGATGGAAAAATTCTCTTTGCAATATCAGATGCTTGATAAAATATCTTGCAGACTTTTCATGGAGCATAATAGGTTGGCAGCTTTGTTATTTTGATATAGATCAAAATAACAGGGTTATTTTCTAACGGTTATTATCCCTTTTGTTGCATTTAGCCCGTAGAACAATGATTATATAATGTCAATTAGCAAATCAGCTTCTATCAATATATCACATCAACAAACTGGAAGGGTAAATAGTATGAGATTATTTTGTGACCATGTAAAAAGAAACACGTTTTCTCTGGACGGCGCTTGGGATTTTGTAGTGGATAAGAATCACGTTGGTGAAACCGAAAAATGGTATGAGAACTTCCCTAAGGAAGGTGTCTCAAAGGTTGCCGTGCCTGCTTGCGTGAATAATCGCTTGGGCATGATCGGCTTCCAGGATGTTTGCTGGTATAAGAAGGATTTCTACACTGCAGAAGGCCCTGTGCTGCTGCATTTCGGCTCTGTCAGTGAATACGCCAAGGTTTATCTGGACGGAGAGTATCTGGGCGACCATTACGGCGGCTTTACCGCTTTTGAGTTCCTGGTCAATGTCAGCGCCGGTGCGCATACTCTGGTGGTTATGATCGATGCCAACAGCACCGAGGATACCATTCCTCTGTGGGAGGTTGACTGGCATCATTACTGCGGCATTATGAGAAGCGTTGAGGTCAGCCAGCTTGCGGATGTTTATATTCACGGCATGAAAGCTCGCTACGAACTGTCCGATGACTTCAAGACCGCTAATGTACATATTGAGACCATTCTGAAGAACAGTGCTGGTAACAACAATAACTGCGTTCTGAAGGTTTGGCTGGAAGACAAGTTGATCTACGAACAGCCCCACGAGGTTAACGGTGATACCGCTGTTACCGTAGACTATGTTCTGGAGGATGTTAGGCTGTGGGATATCCACAAGGCAGAGCTGTACCGGATCAAGGTAGAAACCGAGAATGACGATCTGATCGAGAGAGTCGGTTTCCGTAAGATCCAGATCGACGGAAAGAAGCTGCTGCTCAACGGCAAGCCCTTCAAGATTCAGGGTGTCAACCGCCATGAGGAGCATCCCGATTGGGGCTTCGCGGTACCTCTGAACATCATGCACAGAGATATGGACATTCTGAAGGATCTGAATGTCAACACCGTCCGTGGCTCTCACTATCCCAACAGCAAGTACTTCCTGGATATGTGCGACGAGGAAGGCATCCTGTTCTGGAGCGAGATCCCCATGTGGGGCTTCACCGAGGAGAGCGTCAAGCGGGAACTGGTCATCGAAAGAGGCCTCAAGATGCACGAGGAAATGATCGACCAATACTACAACCATCCCAGTATCGTCATCTGGGGTCTGCACAACGAGATCGCTACCGACTCCGAAGGCGGCTACAGCATCACCAAGACCTTTGGCGAGAAGGTTCGTTCTCTGGACAACACCAGAATCGTTACCTACGCTACCAACCGTATTCTGAAGGACGATTGCCTGGATCTGATCGACATGATCAGCGTCAACCAGTACGTTGGTTGGTACGAAGGCGATATTTGCGACTGGGCAGACTTCATGGTACAGATGAAGGCTTATCTGGAAGAAAAGGGCGTGGCCCACAAGCCTGTTCTGATGTCCGAGTTCGGCGTTGCCGCTATGTTCGGCCATAAGAATTTCGAGGAGCTGCGCTGGAGCGAAAACTACCAGGCTGAGTTCTATGACCACACCATCAACCTGTTCATGAGCGACGACTTCATCTGCGGTGTTCTGCTGTGGCAGTTCTGCGATATCAGAAGTAACGCAAAGTGGTCTCTGCTGCGTGCCCGCAGCTTCAATAACAAGGGTATCGTCAACGAGTACCGCCATCCGAAGCTGGCCTACTACAAGGTTAAGGAGTTGTTCAAGCGTGATTGGAATTAAGGATAGCATTAAGGAAGTTAAGATCCTCAACCCCGATGATGGCCAGTATTATTTCGGTTATTACGATCTGAACGCCTATGACAGCACAGGTACCAAGCACCTGTGCAACCGTTCCAGCTTCGTCGATCACATTCCCAACGCGGACGATGTGCTGGAACTGGGCATTCTCTGCGACGGCAAGTTTGAAAAGTTTGCCGAAACCACTGCCTGGAACTTCCAGCAGGGCGCACTGCTGCAGTTTAAAAGAAACTCCGACGATATCGTATTCTACAATGTCTGCAAGGACGGTGGATACCACACGGTAGTTCATAACTTAAAGACAGGGGAGAAGATGTATCTTCCCAAGGCGGCAGCCTGTGTTTCTCCCGACGGCAAGTGGGGCCTGGCTATCAACTTCAGTCGTATCTTCAAGTTCCGTCCCGGCTACGGCTATGCCGGTATCGAAGATCCCTACTTCCATCAGAACAGACCCACCGAGGACGGTGTGTTTCTGATGAATATGGAGACCGGAGAGACCAAGCTGATCATTGACTACCAGCGCATCTACCAGACCTTCCCCATGAAGGGCATGGAAAATGAGAAGATGGTAGTCAATCATATCACCTTCAACGAAACCTCTGACCGGTTCATGTTCCTGCTGCGAAACTTCCCCAACGGCTCCGGTACCGGCTGGGGTACTACACTGATCACCTCCGATCTGGAAGGCAACATGCATCTGGTGCTGGAGAACAGATTTGTGTCCCATTACTGCTGGAAGAACGGCAGCCAGATCCTGGCCACCTGCTCTCCCGCGGAGACCACAGGCCTGTTCCTGCTGGACGATCTGACTAACGAGTACCGCCAGCTGAAATCTCCCTATCCCAGCGGTCCCTTCGGCGGCGACATCCACTGCCTGTATTCTCCGGACAGACGCTACATCCTCGGAGACGGCTATCCCGATCCGGAAGGCTACCGGCCTCTGTTCCTGTACGATACCGAGACTGGAGATATCCAAATGCTACTCCGCTCCAAGTCCAATCTGGACGGTAACTGGAATAACCGCTGCGATCTGCATGCCCGGTTCAACCGCCAGGGCACCAAGATCTCCTTCGACAGCACCCATGACGGCACACGCTGCGTGTGCGAAATAGAACTTTGAGCAATTGGAGGGTCTTATGGAAAGACTGAATTATAAGGTTCTGAAAGAATCCGGCTATGACGGATTTATTTTGGAAAAGGCACCGGAAAAGGTGATGCAGTTCGGTGAGGGCAATTTTCTCCGGGCATTCGTAGACTACTGGTTTGACCTGGCCAACGAAAAGGCCGGCTGGAACGGTAAGTGCTGTCTGATCCAGCCTATCGCCGGCGGTCTGGCAGACATGATCAACGAGCAGGAGGGCCTGTATACCCTGTATCTGCGTGGCAGTCAGAACGGCCGGAAGGTGGATGACAAGCGTGTCATTTCTTCCGTTTCCCGCTGCCTGAATCCTTATCAGGAAGAAGGCTTTGCGCAGATGATGGAGGTTGCCGCCTCTGACGATCTGGAAATCATCGTTTCCAATACCACCGAGGCCGGTATCGTGTATGATCCTGCCTGCAATCTGTCTGACAAACCCTGTTCTTCCTTCCCCGGCAAGCTGACTCAGGTGCTGTATCATCGCTGGCAGGCGGGTAAGAAGGGCATCGTGATGCTGGCTTGTGAGCTGATCGACAACAACGGCAAGGAACTGCTGAAGTGCGTCAATCAGTACATCGACCAGTGGGGTCTGGAGGATGCTTTCCGCCAGTATGTCAACGCGGAATGCACCTTCTGCGGCTCTCTGGTGGACCGTATTGTTCCCGGCCGCATCCGTGACGCGGCAGAAGTGGAAGCTCTGGCTCAGAAGCACGGCTACGCTGACCCCCTGCTGGACGTTGGCGAAGTTTTCGGCCTGTGGGTCATTGAGGGTGATGCGTCTTTGACCGATAAGTTGCCCTTCCACAAGGCAGATCTGGACAACCATATCTTTGTAGCCGAAGATATGACCCCCTACAAGAAGCGCAAGGTCCGTATTCTCAACGGTGCGCACACCGGCTTTGTTCTGGGCGCTTACCTGGGCGGACATGATATCGTCCGTGAGTGCATGGAGGATCCTGTGGTTCTGGGTTATATGAACAAAATGCTCAGCGATGAGATCGTACCCATCCTGCCGCTTGACCAGGAGGATTGCCGCAACTTTGCCGCAGCCGTCCAGGACCGCTTCAATAACCCCTTTGTTAACCATGAGCTGATGAGCATTTCTCTGAACTCCACCTCCAAGTGGCGTGCCAGAAATATGCCCTCTTTCCTGGAGTACATCGAAACCAAGGGCAAGCTGCCCACCTGCCTGACCATGAGCTTCGCCGCTTACGTTGCATTCTTCTCCAATGATATCCAGGAGCTGAATGAAAATGGTCTGGTGTGCCGCCGTTCCAAGGGCAATACCTATACCTGCTCCGATGACCGTTGGGCACTGGAATTCTACTACGACCACAGAAACGACAGCGAGGAAGAATTGGTCCATGCTGTTATGACCAACGAGCAGATGTGGGGCCAGGATCTGACCGCTATCCCCGGTTTTGAGGCTGCTACTGTTGCGAATCTGAAGCTGATCCGCCAGCAGGGCGCTCTGGCTGCTTACGCAAGCTGCCTGTAATATTGTTATTTATTGCCGCACCGGTGAAAAAACCGGTGTGGCAATCCTTTCAATTTGTTATAAGGAGGATAGATCATGCCCGATTTTATCCATATCCATCCCAAGGACAGCGTAGCAGTGGCGCTGAGGCCTATTCCCGCCGGTACTGTTTTTGAAGGTATCACCGCTGCTGCCGATATTCCCCAGGGCCATAAGATGGCACTGAAGCCTCTGTGCGAAGGGGATCAGGTCATCAAGTACGGCTTTTCCATCGGCCATGCAATTGCCCCTATCGCTCCCGGCGATTGGGTGCATGTGCATAATATGAAAACCAATCTTTCCGGTGAGCTGGAGTATACCTACGAGCCGTCTCTGCGCTTCCCGGAAAAGCGGGAAAGCGCCGCATTCCAGGGCTTCCGCCGTGCCGACGGCAAGGTGGGCATCCGCAATGAGATCTGGATTATTCCTACCGTTGGCTGCGTCAACGATGTGGCAAAGGCTTTGGTGGCGGAAAACCAGGATCTGGTTGCCGGCACTGTTGAGGGCCTGTATGCCTTCACTCATCCTTTTGGCTGCTCCCAGACCGGTGATGACCATGCCCAGACCAGAAAGCTTCTGGCTGCTCTGGCCCGGCATCCCAATGCGGGCGCTGTGCTGGTGCTGCAGCTTGGCTGTGAGAATCTGACCCATGAGCAGTTTGTAGAGGAACTGGGCGTGTATGATGAAAAGCGCATCAAGTTCCTGACCTGCCAGGCCGTTGCCGACGAAATGGAAGCAGGCCGTGAGCTTCTGGAACAGCTGGCCGCATACGCTGCCTCCTTCCAACGTGAGGAGATCCCCGCGTCCGAACTGGTCATCGGCATGAAGTGCGGCGGCTCTGACGGCCTCAGCGGCATTACCGCCAATCCCACTGTGGGCAGATTCTCCGATCTGCTCATCTCCATGGGCGGTTCTACCGTGCTGACCGAGGTTCCCGAAATGTTTGGCGCGGAAGGTTTTCTGATGAACCGCTGCATCAACGAGGAAGTGTTCCACAAGGCTGTGGATATGATCAACGGCTTTAAGAACTACTTCACCTGCCATAACGAAGTGGTTTATGAGAACCCCAGCCCCGGCAACAAAGCCGGTGGTATCACAACTCTGGAGGATAAGTCCTGTGGCTGCGTCCAGAAGGGCGGCGATGCCCCTGTGATGGACGTCATCGGCTACGGCGACGCTGTGACCACTAAGGGCCTGAACATGCTCTACGGCCCCGGCAATGACCTTGTGTCCTCTACTGCACTCACAGCCGCAGGCGCACACATGGTGCTGTTCACCACCGGACGCGGTACGCCCTTCGGCGCCCCCGCTCCCACACTGAAGATCGCCACCAATACCCCTCTGGCAACCAAGAAATCCGGCTGGATTGACTTTAATGCCGGTGTGGTAGCCGACGGCACCAGAACGCTGGACGAAGCCGGACAGGACCTGCTGGCACTGGTTCTGGAGGTAGCATCCGGCAAGCAGACCAAGACCGAAGAAAAGGGCTTCCGGGAAATCTCCATCTTCAAAGACGGCGTCGTGCTGTAAATCAATTCCACGAAATCAAGAATGCCGTGACGCATGTCACGGCATTCTTTTATAGGACGAACAGGATGATCGTTATAAACTGCAGGACGCTGCCCAGGATAACAAAAATATGGAACACGGAGTGCATCCATTTTAAGTGCTTTCCCAGCCCGAAGAGAACTGCGCCGATGGAATAGGCAACACCACCTGCAAACAGGATCCAGAAGCCGGCGGGGGAGAGAGCTTCCATTGCCTGCGGTAAAAAGAAAATGATACTCCACCCCATACCGATATAGCAGATCATGGAAAACACCTTGTACTTTTTCAGATCGATGGCGGTCAGTGTTGCCGCCGTAATGGCCAGGATCCATTGGAAAACAAATAATCCCCAGCCGATCCACTGATATTTGGGAGCAATGGCACATAGAACAATAGGGGTGTAGGTGCCAGCAATCAAACCGTAGATGGCACAGTGATCCAATACCTGCAGAACTTTTTTTGACGTGTTGGTGCGCAGTCCGTGATAAATGCTGGACATGGTGTATACCAGCAGTAAAACCAAACCGTAGACGATGCTGGTTGCAAGCTTGATCCCCCCTTGGGGTATGGTTTTTATTAAGCAAAGCGCAAAGAAAATCACTGAAAGGCCTCCGCCTACAATGTGGGTGATCATATTCATTCGTTCTTCACCAATGGAGTATACAGGGAGTACACGGTCTTTAAGTCTTGTTCGTTTCATGGGAATACCGCCTTTCGTATGTTGCTTACAGATTACCACAAAAGGCTCAAAAATGGCTCTACGTATCGTTGTGCGGCTCTCTCTTTATGTGAGAATATGGATTCTACCGGCTGTAAGCGTAAGTAGAATTGTGCGAAATACACAAAGATGACAAGAAAACTTTGGCATCGTTACAGCTTATTTACAATAAATTCTAATGCTTTCTTGCGTTGAATATGCTATAATACGAATAGGGTAAGTACCCTGATGAAGAGCAGAAAAGGAGCCGCTATGAAAAATATTTTGTTCTTTCTGAAACCCAAGGCGATGTGTGCTTTTTTACAGGATGATTATACGATACGGCAAGCGCTGGAGAAAATGGAGTCCGCCGGTTACGCGGCGCTGCCTATTTTGAATAAACGGGGTGAGTACCGGGGCAGCCTTTCCGAGGGCGACCTGCTGTGGGCGCTGAAAAATATATGCTATATGGATATGCGCCAGGCGGAAGCACATCGCATGATGGAGATCGTAAGGCGTAAGGATTATGTTCCTGTACGGGTAACCACCAATATGCACGATCTGGTGGAGCGGGCCAGCAGTCAGAACTTTGTTCCCGTGGTGGATGATAAGGATACTTTTATTGGTATCGTTACCAGAAGCGCTATCATTCAGTACTGCAATCAGCTGCTGTTTCCGGATGACTAATACATACATCATTATGATAAAAACAGCCCGAATTGTTCGGGCTGTTTTTCTGTTTTCTTGATTTCAGGAATTTTTGGTTGCAAATCTTTTGCTTTTTTGGTATAATGAAATGAAATATTGATTGGAGGCTGTGTATGGATAGCGAAAAGCTGAAGCTGCAAATTGGAAACAACATTGCCTCGTTTCGGAAGCAGCGTGTCATGACCCAGGCGGAACTGGCAGAAAAACTGAATTACTCGGATAAAGCGGTATCTAAGTGGGAGCGCGGCGAATCTGTGCCGGATGTGATAACTCTTGCGCAGCTTGCGGAGATTTTTGGTGTCGGCATTGATGCGCTGATCGGCAATACTTCGGCAGTGTCTTCTGTGAAGCAGGTAGCTTCTGCTCCCAAGCGCCGTGTCAACAAAAATGTGATCCAGATGCTGGTTTCTATTTTGGTGTGGTTTGTGGCGTTGTTTGTGTATGTGGTGCTGTCTTCTATGGATCTGCCTAAGTCCTGGATCGGATTTGTTTACGCGGTGCCTGTCAATGCCATTGTGCTGCTTTGCCTTCGCTCTGCGTGGCGCAAGTATAGTCTGAATTTTTTGCTGGTCTCTTTAATCGTGTGGGGCGGATTGGTGAGCCTGTATTTGTCCATGCTGATCTTTACCCGCTTTAATATCTGGAAACTGTTCTTACTGGGAATTCTGGGACAGGCTGCTGTGTGGCTGTGGTTTCGGATGTTCCGCACCCCCAAGGAGGAAGATGATGGATAAAAAGGAACTGCGCCGCGCTATTCGCGAGCGTAAGCGCGCGATGACAGAGGAAGAAATTGTATCCAGAAGCGAAGCGCTTGGCAAGGCCTTTGCCGCGTCTTCCTTGTATCAAAAGGCAGAAACCGTATATGGATACCTGCCGTATAATCAAGAGGTGAGAACGGTTCCCATGCTGGAACAGGCCCTCAAGGATGGAAAAAAGGTTGCCGTTCCCAAAGTCATTGGCGATGAAATGGTCTTTATTTATCTGAAAGATCTGACGCAGGTGGAAAAAGGCTATGCTGGTATTCCGGAGCCTGTTGCTGACGGGCCTGTTGCCCAGGACAAAACGGCACTGGTTCTGATGCCGGGTTTGGCTTTTGATCCCATGGGTCACCGTATCGGCTATGGCGGCGGCTTTTACGACAAATTTTTAGAGCGTGAGCCGGAGCATCCCACTTTGGCGCTGTGTTATGAATTCCAGATGCTACCCCATTTGGAAACAGAAGAACACGATATTCCGGTAGATTGCGTGCTTTGGGCATAAAGGAGAAAAAATGGTCATTGTGTTGGTAATTGCCGGTACATTGCTACTGTGCTGGCTGTTGGACAAGGGATTTGAAAAAGTTTTCCGCAATAAACCCCAGCATGTCAGCGGAAAGTCTGTTCGTCTGAATAAATACTACGGTGTCGGTGGTCTGCTTTTGACGGTTTTGGGTACCTCTTCGCTCTTTTCCGGTATTACCAACGATACCAGTCTGCTGATTTTTGGTGGAATTTTGCTGATTGTTGTGGGAATCGCCTTAATTGTCTATTATTTGACATTCGGTGTGTTTTATGATAATGACAGCTTTGTGCTTACTACCTTTGGCAAGAAAAGCGCTACATACCGCTATAGCGATATTCAGGGTCAGCAGCTTTACAAAAACCAGGGCGGCAGTATCCTGATCGAGCTGTATCTGCGTGACGGCAGATCTGTGCAGCTGCAAAGCAATATGAAGGATGTGTACGTTTTTATGGATACAGCCTTTGACGGCTGGTGCCATCAGCGTGGCATGACGAAGGAGGATTGTGCCTTCTACGATCCCGATAACAGCTGCTGGTTCCCGCCGGTGGAGGGCTGAGAAATGCACATACCAACGACAGATACGGCACAACTGGAACTGGTGACCTTTGCTCAGGCGCTGCAGGCCGCCAATACCCCCAACCCTGACTACGATATTGAAAAGTGGCTTTATGCGCCCAACTTTTATTCGGAATACCGGTACATATTGGGTACTCGTGGAAAGAATCCGCTGATCTGCATCGGAATCAATCCATCCACTGCCCAGCCGGGGGATCTGGATAATACCCTCAAGTCTGTGGAGCGGATTGCTCTGGGCAATGGTTTTGACAGCTTTATTATGTTCAATGTGTACGCGCAGCGTGCAACGGACCCCGATGCCATGGAGCGGCAATGCAATATGATGCTGCACAGGGAGAATCTGGAGGCCTTCCGCTATGTGCTGTCCATTTCCAAGGCACCTACGGTATGGGCTGCCTGGGGAACGATCATCGAAAAGCGGGATTACCTGCCCCAATGCCTGCGGGATATGCTAGCTGTGGGCGAGGAACTGGGGGCAAAGTGGTGCTGCGCCGGCGCGGTCAGCAAAAAGGGGCATCCCCATCACCCGCTGTACCTGCGCAAAGATGAAAAACTGAAAGCTTTTGACATTCACAGCTATTTGTGTACCCTGTAACAGGGGAGAACAGGAGGAATGACCATGGGCGGATGCGAATGCGAAACCTGCTGGCATTACGACTACGACGAAGAATACGATGAATACTACTGTATGATGGATCTGGATGAGGACGAATACTACCGTATTTTTGCTACCAACCAGATCCGCTGCCCATATTATCGGCAGGGCGATGATTATACCTTAGCAAGGAGACAGTAAGAATGAAACGATGGATCGTTTGGCTTTTATTTCTGGTGCTGATGCTGAGCGGATGCAACACAGATGGCCCAAACAACACGACTGAAGGAACACAGCCCGGTACAACCACACAGCAACCCACAATGCCGCCGGTAAGCCTGTATATCAGTGGCAGCACCCTGGAACAGGACACGGAAGGCGCGGTAAAGGTTTATTCTGTCGAAGGGGGTGCCATCACCGGTATCTACAATTTGGACGACGATATTGTTGTGTTTGCGTGCGACGGGGAAACAACAACCATGACCCGCCTTTCAACGCAGGACGGCATTGTGAAAGCGTCAGCTCAGCGTAATGTTGTGATTCCTCCCATTGCCGGCAGTGCAGGTGCTGCGGAGAACAAGATCGCGTATTTTGACGCTGTGCAAAACTGCATCGTAGTGCTGGACGGCATGTTCCACGAAGTGGATCAAATCGATATGCCGGAAGGCGTGACAGGCACACCGGTGCTGTCGTCGGATTTGACAACGGCTTTCTATTGTGTGAATAACGAGATCCGTGCATTGAACCTGACTACGGAAATTCCCAGACTGGTCTGCCAATTGAATGTGCAGCAGGCGCAGATCGTTGAATTGCTGTTTGGGGATACGGTCATTCGTTGCATTGTAACAGATGCGGACGGGGACAGCTATACTGCGTTTTACTCGGCAAAGAACGGTCAAAAGCTTGGCCGGGATGATTACTTAATAAGCATCGATAGCTGGGACGAAAGCTATCTGGTGCGCCGCATTGACGGCCCTGTCGGAGAGGTGCTGGTAGGTAGTCAAAGCGGTACACTGAAGAGTTTTGCTATGGCCGATCAATCCAATACCCTGTATATTCTGCCCAAGAGCAATGCGGCTGCTGAGCTTGATGAGAACCAGAATTCCACTACGCTTGCGGTTTATGAACTGTCAGAGGGTAAGGCCTTGGGTGGGGTTACGCTGCAGGGCGTTACCCACGCGGTTATGCTTACAGAGGATTCCAGTGGGCAGTTTGTGTGGTTCTCCGCGTGGGATCCGGATACTCTCAGCGTGATCCTTTGCCGTTGGGAATATGCCTCCGGCGGAAGCGATGAAACTGTGCGGATCGGCACCCGTTATACGGCCCAGAATCCGGATACAGTGGGTCTGGCTGAGTGCGAACAACTGGCTGCGGATATCTCCAAGAAATACTATGTGGATATTTTGCTGGGCGATCAGCCGGTAGAACCGGATGATTACAGCTTTGTGGCGGAATACCAGGTGCCTGCCTATAAGAAGGCGCTGGAAGCGTTGGACAAGGCCATGGCCCGGTTCCCCAAGGACTTTTTCAAAGTGATCGGTACATCCTCGGAAAACCCCAAATTGCAGATCAATCTTGTCAGAGCCATTGTGCCCAATCAGTATGATGTACCGGCTGCTGACGACGGATTGCAGTACTGGATCAACCAGAAGTCCTATATGACACTGGTTGTCTGCGATCAGATCGAGCAGAATTTCTACAATGAGCTGTGCCATGCTATGAGTACCTATGTGAATGCCCATAGCTCCAAGTATGACTATTGGCCCATGCACAATCCTGAGGGTTTCCAATATGACAATAGCTATGCCGAGTATGAATCCCACAAGGATAGTCCCTATCTGGAAGATGAGAACCGGGCGTTTATTGATGCCTACTCTATGACCTTTGCCCACGAGGACAGAGCAACCGTGTTTGAATATGCCTTGATGGACGGTTGTGAAAAGTATTTCACATCGGATATCATGCAGCAAAAACTGACACTGCTTTGCGAGGGCATCCGCAGAGCCTTTGGCTGGCGGTACTATGAGGGTACATTCCCCTGGGAACAGTATCTAAAAGAATCTCTGGCCTATGTAAAGAAAAAGTAAAGAAGTGGGTAAGTGCGTAAGCACTTACCCGCTTTTTCGTATAGGAATAGAATTATGCGTTGCGCACATCGTCAAAATAACCCAGTTTTTCCATAGTATCATAAATGAGCTTGGCGATCAATTGATAGGCAGTGCTGTTGAAGTGACAATGGTCAGCAACCATAAGACTATAGGGAGTGGCACCGGATTCCATAAGTTTGATATCCTCCGGGGTTGGAATCAGACCGGCATCTGCCATTGCTCTGGTCGACATATACTCCCTCAGATTAATATACTGCTCACCGTATTCTTCCCGCATGACTTGTTCCAATGCGGAACGGCTTTCATATGTTTCGGTATGCAGACCGACGATGATGAAACGGTCATGATTTGCTGTCTGGTGATTGATGATTGCTCTTTGCTGTCGGATCAAATCGTGAAAGTCTGCGTATCCACGGTTCTGCCCAATGAAAATGACCGGAACATAGTCCAGATACTGGAAGTTGGCAGCAGTGGTGATTTGCGTACCGGACGGGATGGTTATGGACTCACCCGAAACAGAGCGGGTAAACTGGTAGAAGTATTCTTTGCTGACGTAGCTTTCCTGTATAACGGAGAGTGTTCCTTCAATACCACCAATGATCACAGGATTGACACCGGCATGCCCCTGCCGAAGGGGTGCTACTTTCTGACCACCTGCGGAAGTGAAATAAATATCTACCGGTGTGTTACCAGCCGGTATGGTTAGGCTTTCGCTGAGAACATAGGGAATCGCACCATTTCGGCCGACGATTGTGATGGAGCTTTCTCCGCCTACACCCATATTGACCACAGGAATAACCATGTTTTCAATGTTCTCACGAAGCAGTGCTTCCAGAGCCAAAGGATAAGTGATGCCATTACCACCGGCACCGGCGGTCAAAGAATCACCCCAGCAAACAATACCCGGCAGACGATCAATTGTTAATTTCTGTGTCATAGCATTGCCTCCTGTTTCGCATTGCAAGTATTATTCCACATTATAGGCTATTGCCAATGGATATGCAAGAAGAAAGAATATGGATACTGCATGCATCAATCTTGTTCCCAAACCTGCTTTCGATACTGTAGTGGTGTTGTTTTTGTGTTGTCCCGGAACTGCCGAATAAAGTGTTCAGGGTTGCTGTAGCCGCAGTTTTCACCAATTGCGCGGACACTGAGACTGGTATATTGCAATAGAGATTTCGCCATGTTGATTCTGGCCTGAATGACATCACGTGTGCAGGACACACGGAAGAAACGGCGGTATAGACTCTGCAGATAAGCAGGGCTCAGATGGGAAATGGCACACATCGTCTGAATAGACCAATCCCTTGAAGGATACAGGTAGATCGAGGAGCGGAGCTGGTAGAGATCTTTAAAATGTTGCTCCCAGGAAATGCGCATGTTGTCTAATTGCAACGCATCTCTAAGAATGTACAAAAGGGCCTTTCCTAAGTTTGAGAGAATTACGGATGTGTGTACAGTATCGTTTAGCAGGGACTGCATAATGGACTTTATTAAACCGGATGCATGACCGGAATCATACAAATGGAACGGGGTGTTCAGTGGAATCCCGGAAAAGGCATGGCGGGCCTCATCAGAAATAAGATCAAACTGCATAAAATCGTGACAAAAAGGATAAACACCGGCGGGGCGATAGTCTTGAATGGTGGTTTTTTCAAAGATGATACATGTTTCGGTAGGTAAGGTCCGATAGGAATTATCAATTTGAATAATTGTCGGGACATGGAAAATAACAAGAAGATAATAATTGCGCGGTTGCTGAAAGTACCAATGAAAGTCAGAATTATGGGTACTATTTTGTTTGGCAAGGAAAATATTCATAGATCTTCTTCCTCCGTGAAATACAAAATAACATAGAATAGATCAATTTTATTACAGTATAAATCATTGTCGGCGGTTTGACAAGCTGATAGAATATAAATATCCAAAAAAGGAGGTAAGACTATGCAATATAATCAGGAATACGCCCATATTAGAGGATTTAACGTTCACGGTGACTGGTGCAGCAACGGTTTGATGGAATGGCTGTTTTTTGATCCTGAACGCTACAAGATGATGATTCAAAAGGGAATAGAAAAATTCCCCGGTATGAACACCGTGCGTATATGGCTGTCCATGGATGCCTATTTTGCCAAAAAGGAAGTGTACCTGAATGCTGTGCGGCAGGCAGGTCAGATTTTGACAGACGCTGGCCTTCAAATCATCCCGGTTTATTTTAATGGTTGGTTTGGTGTGCCTTACTTTGGCGGTTTTGTAAATGAGTGCCTTTCTCCCAATTTTATGCCTGCATTTAGAAGCTTCATTCAGGACTCTGTTAAGGCACTTGCGGAAGCAAACGTGCTGATGCATGATGTTTCCAACGAACCCTATAATGTGACAAATGAGTGCCAGAGATCCTTTGACGGCGTTACCAATTTCCTGATTGATATGATCAAAGCGGTCAAAGCGGTGGATTCCCGGAAGGTTACCGTCGGTACCCAAAGCTATCCAAATCCTAACAAGCGGAATATTTGCGACATAGACCGCCTCGCACCCTATGTGGATGTCATCTCCATACATCCTTACAATATTCGGGGTCAATCGCTGGAGGAATTTGATAAAAAGTTTAAGAGCGTTTTGGACTATATAGAAGTCTTCCAGAAGCCCTATATTATTACAGAATGCATCTGGGGTGCATCTACGGCTGAAAAAAGAAAGCTGTATTTGGAAACGGAATTCGAAACCTATTCTAAGTATAACGTGGGATATTTGGCCCATGCCCTGTTTACAAGTCCTGTTGCAGACCTATGGCCAGTTGAAAGATATGGTTTTACTGATGGCCTGTACATGGCATTTCTGGATGAAGAATTTGAGATCCGCCCGTACCACGATATTTTCAACGACTACGCATAAATTGTGATCTGTCTATTGAACAGCACCCCGGCTCAATTAAGCCGGGGTGCTGTGGTATATAAACTTTTTGTACAAATCATTCATGCGTCCGGTAGACTTGAATGGAACGGATGCGTGTTCCTTGCCTTTGTAAAATGTCAATGATATACTAATTTAGCTGTTTGTGCCATGTGTCACACCAGTACAATTTTATGCAGTATGAGAAATGCTAATTGGTTTTTTGTAACTTACATGCTATATTGGACAATTAAGGAGAATGTCTATGAAAAGATCAGAAATTAATCATGCGTTAAAAGAATTGGAAGCTATGTGCGAGAAGTACCACTGCTACCTGCCGCCTTTTTGCCACATGACACCGCAGCAGTGGCAGAACGCCGGTCATGAGTATGATGAAGTCCGGGACTGTATGCTTGGCTGGGACATTACGGACTACGGCCTGAATAACTTTGATAAGTTTGGGTTTTCTCTTATTACTATCCGCAATGGAAACCGGGCGATGGAAGAGAAGTATCCTAAAGTCTACGCAGAAAAGCTGTTGTATTTGAAAGAAGGCCAGTATGCGCCTAATCATTTTCATTGGTTCAAAACAGAGGATATTATCAACCGTGGCGGCGGAAATGTACTGATCCGGGTATACAACAGCCTGCCAAACGAAGAAATTGATTATGAAAGCGATGTGACGGTCCATACTGACGGTAAGACCTACACAGTCCCTGCGGGAACGCAGATCCGTTTGACACCCGGTGAAAGCATCTTCATTCAGCAGTACCTGTACCACGATTTTTCTGTGGAGGAGGGTACAGGTCCTGTGCTGTTGGGTGAGGTCAGCCAGTGTAATGACGATAATACCGACAACCGCTTCAATCCGCCTGTAGGCCGTTTCCCTGCGATTGAAGAAGACGAAGAGCCATACAGACTCCTGTGCAACGAGTACCCTGCCGCAAAGTGAGGTTATAATATGGATGTTGTAGCAATTGGTGAACTGTTGATCGATTTTACCTGCAAGGCGATAGATGATGACGGATACCCCACTATGGAAGCGCATCCCGGCGGCGCACCCGCAAACTTTCTGGCAGCGCTGAATCGGTATGGTTACCAAACGGCAATGCTGGGAAAGGTTGGAAATGATACCTTTGGTAAGGTGTTGATCAACACCTTGCAGAAAGCGGGAATTGAAACAAGGGGCATGATCGTTGCTGACGATGTATTTACAACACTTGCCTTTGTGACGCTGGACGAGCATGGAGACAGGGAATTCTCCTTTGCGCGGAAACCCGGTGCCGATACGCAGATTTCCTTTGATGAACTGGATCTTTCTTTGATTGACGATGCAAAGGTGCTGCATTTTGGCACACTGTCTCTTACAGACGAGCCGGCCCGTACCGCCACTTACCGAGCTGTAGCCTATGCCCGTGAGAAAGGAAAGCTGGTTACCTATGATCCCAACCTCCGTAAGCCTTTGTGGAAGAGCATGGCGGAAGCAAAAGAGCAAATGCTTTGGGGCTTGAGCCAAGCTGATGTTGTGAAAATCAGCGATGAAGAGGTGGAATTCCTGTTTGGTTTATCCCCACAGGAGGGTGCGCAGTACATTCTTGCTAACTACGGCGTAAAGCTGGTTTTTGTTACATGCGGCGCGGATGGCTGCTGGTTCCGGAACGAAAAATGCTTTGGACATGTATCGGGGCTGAAGGACATTGACGTGATTGATACGACAGGTGCCGGTGATATCTTTGGCGGCAGCGCTGTTTCGCAAATTTTAAAATACGGAAAGGCTCCGGAGGAACTGACCGAAGCGGAACTGCGTCAGATCGTCGGTTTTGCGTGTACCGCTGCGGGACTTTCTACTACCCGTCCCGGAGGCATTTCCAGTGTGCCTGCATTGGAAACGGTTTTGGAACATATGAAAAATAGCTGATATCCATGAACAGCACCCTGTATCGAGTACAGGGTGCTGTTTGCATTCGGCATAAAAATAACCCGGCTCGAATGAGCCGGGTTATTTGGTAGATAGGAGAAGTCAGATTACTTCTTAAGGCTTTCCTCAACAGCAACAGCCAGGTCAACGGTCGTGCCGACCATGGGGATCTAATTTTTTAAGGATACGATAACCGATGAAACCGGGGATAACTCCAAACACAAAAGAAAGAACGGTTGTCCCTTTGTTGAAATTCCACCAATACTCGATAAAAGTTGGGAATTCTTCGGCTTTACCGGAATCATTTATGCTCCACAGGTGATAGTCATGTAAAGTATCAAGGGTTATCAGAGAAACAAATATTGCAATCCCGAGAATTATTAAAATAACGCCTAAGACTTTTCGAATTGTCATAGCAACTCCTTTTTGGGACAAAGAAAGAGTGGGTCAGTAAAATACTGACCCACTTGGGAAATGAAATTAACCCTTCAGAGACTCCTCAACAGCAACAGCCACGGAAACGGTCATACCGACCATGGGGTTGTTACCAGCGCCCAGGAAGCCCATCATCTCAACGTGGGCAGGGACGGAGGAGGAACCTGCGAACTGAGCGTCACCATGCATACGGCCCATGGTGTCGGTCATGCCGTAGGAAGCGGGGCCTGCAGCCATGTTGTCGGGGTGCAGGGTACGGCCGGTGCCGCCGCCGGAAGCAACGGAGAAGTACTTACGACCGGTCTCCATGCACTCCTTCTTGTAGGTGCCGGCAACGGGATGCTGGAAGCGGGTGGGGTTGGTGGAGTTACCGGTGATGGAAACGTCAAC
>JAZRKL010000106.1:0-2448 GCA_045646265.1 Faecousia sp. | reverse complement strand
GCCTATTAGGTCTGGTTCCTTCCGAAGTTCTCGACTATGTTGTTGTCCATGAGCTATGTCATAGAAAGGAACTGAATCATTCTGATCGGTTTTGGAATGAAGTTTCCCACATCTTGCCGGACTATAAGGCACGCAAGCAGTGGCTGAAGGATAATGGATCCAGACTGATCGCAAGAGTATAATAGATGAAATATGGGAGCAGCATGTATTAGCTGCTCCCATATTTCATCTATGGAATGCAATCAATGAGCCTTACAAATAATCTATAGATTTTTATGGTGAGTGGTGATCTAAACCTTGACAAGTGGTTATTTCCCAAGTATAATATCAATAGATGATATCAATACATGATATATGCGAAAGGGGTGATAGATATGGCTCGCAAAACGATGGAAGTATTAACCGACTCAATGTTCTATGTACTGATGGCTTTAACTAAAGAACCGAAGTGTGGAATCGAAATTGCATCAACAATTGATACCCTTACAGATAACAGAGTGAATATTGGACCTGCAACCCTATATACAGTATTGGCAAGATTTGAAAAAGAAGGATATATTACTGAGATTGCAGTATCTGGAAGAAAGCGCACCTATCAGATCACTGAGATTGGTTTGAAGGCTTATTACGAGGAAGTTGAAAGGTTAAAGGCTTGCTTGATTGATGCTGAGAAATTCGAAAGGAGTTGTGAGTGATGGAAGTAAGGACCTATACGTTTTCCGCACCCTGTCCTCTGCTGGATATTGAAGCGATGCAGACATGGCTGGAAGATATGTCCATGGAAGGATATCTTCTTAAAGGATGCAGCAAGGTAAGACATACATTTGAGTTCTACAAAATCGAACCACTCCAAACGCGATATCGTTTGACCCCGGTTTCTGATAAAATAGAGGAGTGGAACTTAAGACCCAATGAGGAGTTTGTATCTATTACAGATGCTTTTGGTTGGGAGCATGTGTGCAGTAATTACAGACTCCACATTTTCAGATCCTACGATGAGGATGCCCGAGAAATTCATACAGATCCCTCCGTTCAAGCACAGGCTATCCGGCAACTGAGCTGGCGCATTATTAAGACTACACTTACTTGGCTGGTAATTCCGCTGGTATATTTCTTTATAATCTACGCATTTGGCGGTGCAAATTACTTCTGGCAGAGTGTTCTTATTAACAGTAGTGGCAGCCAAATAATAATGGCGTATTTTGCGATGTTTGCAATGGTCAAGTCGATCATTGAGTTGGTGCGGCTTTATCCACTTTATAAACGGTTGAAGCATGGGTATGCACCGGTAAATCGTAAAGAGTGGAAGAAGAAAGCCAGTGTACATCGTGCTGCATTCCGTGCATATCCTGTTATCTTGATTGTTCTTGCAATTTTGGTGGTTATGGGGCGGAGTGCATACCGGTATAGTGTGGATTTTAAAGATCTTCCTGTCGTTGGAACCGGTTTGCCATTTCTGTCCGTCGCCGATATGGCGCAGGATAGTGATGTCCTGTCTGCTGAAAGAATGGAAGATGTGAACTATATGCGCAACTGGTCCCATGTCCTCAGCCCTATAAACTACGATTGGGCGGAAATCGTCGAGGTGGTTGACAAAGATGGTACAGAAGGATTAGTGAGTATCCATGTTTTCTATCATGAACCTCGATTTGATTGGCTTGCTGAAAGCCTGGCTCAGGAATACCTGGCAAAGGCGAAAACCCTTGGGACAGAGATGCCTGGGAAATGCGAAACCAGCGCGGACCTAGCATATTTTTACTACAACGAATATGGGAATCCAGCCGCAGTTCTTAGATATGGTAATTGTGTGATCAGCGTCGATTTTCCCCGTACGGATATTGATGTGCCTACATTGAAGTTTGAACACTGGATCGAAGTGGTGGATAATACATTATCCCGTAAGTAGTGGTGAAATATTTAGGGGCTTGCCATCTAAATTGATGGCAAGCCCTTTTCCATTAGCAATTTTATGCCGCCATATCACGAAGACGCTCTACTTCGCTGTAGGGCTTGATGTAACCCATGTGATACTCCATGGTCAGGATCTTATCCATGTTCTGGACCTTGACCAGGGGCATCAGATCCTCCATGAGATCGTAGGCAGCACGGTAACCGCAATAGAAACCGTCAAAAGCTGCACTGTAGACCCGCTGCTGCCAAGCACAGGCGATGCAGACCATGTGCTCCTTGCTTTCTTCACTCAAGGCGTCCATGATCGCCCGGTCGATCTCATTACACAGTTCAATGTTTGCGTAGTTCTCACGGTGCCGCTGCATACCGGGCTGCATCAGAAGATCCTGAAAAACCAGATCATCGAAGCCGCCATCATTTGCCTTGGAATAGCCGAAGAACTGCCGGAAGGCTCCGAAGATGCCACACTTGAAACCGTACTGCGCAGCGTAATTACGACGGCGGATATATGCCTGCTCCATCTGCTCCAGACTCATT
>JAZRKL010000105.1:0-16947 GCA_045646265.1 Faecousia sp. | reverse complement strand
TAGGGAATGACCTATGTGTCATTCCTTGAAGCAACCCTCAAATATGCAAACAGGAACGGCACACAGGCCGTTCCCTACAGTTAGGTATTTTACAAATATTCGTTTTCGGGGCCGTCTCATTCATTTTGAGACGGCCCCTTTTATCAATATCATTACTTGGTGCCGAAGATGCGGTCGCCGGCATCGCCCAGACCGGGGATGATATACTTATGCTCGTTGAGCTTTTCATCCAGCGCGGCCAGATACAGGTCTACATCGGGATGGGCCTCCTGCACGGTCTTCACGCCCTCGGGGCAGCCGATCACATTCATCATGGTGATCTTACGGCAGCCGTGCTTCTTCAAAAAATCGATGGCAGCCACAGCACTGCCGCCGGTTGCCAGCATGGGGTCGACAACAAAAACATGGCGGTTGGCGATATCATCGGGCAGCTTGCAGTAGTATTCTACAGGCATATGGGTCTCAGGATCCCGGTAAAGACCGATATGGCCCACCTTGGCAGAGGGAATCAGCGCGACCATGGTATCCACCATACCCAGACCGGCTCTCAGAATGGGGACGATGGCCAGCTTCTTACCGGCCAGCACCTTGCACTTTGCTGTGGCAACAGGGGTTTCCACATCCACTTCCACCGTGGGAAGATTCCGGGTTGCTTCGTAGCACATCAGTGCAGCGATCTCGCCCACCAGTTCACGGAATTCCTTAACACCGGTGTTCTTATCCCGCAGGATCGCCAGCTTGTGCTGGATCAGAGGATGGTCCAATACCGTTACTTTTGCCATTTGTATCTATCTCCTTTAGTTATTTTTCTCTTTTTCCAGGCGTTCCCGTTCTGCCTGGGATAGTCTTAAATAATTGGGTTCCAGCCCATTGGCATCACCGGGCAATCCCATGTCGATCATGTCCCTGGCCACCAACGCAACACCGCTGGCCCGCTGGTGCAGCTTATGCTCCGGAGGGCACACCAGGCCGGGGACATCTTCTAACAATGTATTATAGCACAGATTACTGCCGTCGCCAACCAAAAAAACCGGTTCTTCCAAAATTTTAATTTCCGCAGCCAGATCCGCAAGAGCAATGGCGCGGTCATCACAGATCCGACGAAGCTCGCCCTTCTCCACATGGAACAGCGCATTGTACACTTGGCTTCTCCGAGCATCCATCACAGGGCAGATATATCCCTGCCAAATTCCCATCTGTTTTGCCATAGCTTCCAGGGTGGAAACCCCGAAGCAGGGGAGTTCCGCTCCCCAGGCAAAGCCCTTGGCCGCCGCCACACCGATGCGCACACCGGTAAAACTGCCGGGACCTGCCGCCACCGCCACAGCCGTTACATCCTTTGGGGTATAACCGCAGCTTTTCAGCAGATCCTCGGCCATGGTCAGCAAAGTCTGGCTGTGGGTCAGGCCAGTATTGTTATAGCTTTCACCCAGCAGCTTATTTTCATCCATCAGCGCGACAGAACCTGCTTTGGCTGATGTTTCAAATGCTAAAATCAGCAAGCTCCGACCCTCCTTCAATGGTGATCCGCCGGGAATCCTCTCCCAGCTTTTCAATGGTCACAATGATCGCGCCTTCCATGGCATCCGCCACATTTTCACTCCACTCCACAGCGCAGACACCGCCCCGGTCCAGATAATCCTCCCAACCGATATCAAAAAGATCATCACTGGAAGCCAGACGGTACATATCAAAGTGGAACAGGGGATACTTACCGGAAAGGTATTCATTGACAATGGTATAGGTGGGGCTGGTGACACTTTCCTTCGCTCCCAAACCGCAGGCAACACCCCGGGTGAAGGCGGTTTTTCCCGCGCCCAGGTCACCTTGATAGGCGATCACAGCACCGGGGTTCAAGCGTTTTCCCAATGCCGCGCCAACTGCTTCTGTCTGTTCCGGGGAATGGGTAATAAATTCCATATTGTATCTTCCTTTATTGTGCGTTTTTCAGCTTCTCCGCTTGATCTGCCGTAGCCAGAGCATCGATGATCTCGTCGATGGCACCGTCCATAATGGCGTCGATCTTAAAAAGCGTTAACCCTACCCGGTGATCGGTAACACGTCCCTGGGGGAAGTTATAAGTGCGGATGCGTTCATTGCGCATACCGGTGCCCACCTGGCTGCGGCGCATACCCGTTACCTGAGAGTCAATTCGTTCCTGTTCTATCTCATAGAGCTTGGATGCCAGCATCTGCATACATTTTTCCCGGTTCTGCAGCTGGCTGCCTTCCTGCTGACATGCCACCTCAATGCCCGTAGGCTTATGGATCAGCCGTACCGCGGAGCTGGTCTTATTGACGTGCTGACCACCGGCACCGGAAGCCCGGTATACCTGCATTTCCACATCCGCGGGATTGATCTGCACAGAAGCCTCTTCCATTTCCGGTAAAACCGCCACAGTAGCGGTGGAGGTGTGGACACGGCCGCCGGATTCCGTTTCCGGGACTCGCTGCACCCGATGAACACCGGATTCATATTTCAATCTGGAGTAAGCGCCCCGTCCGTTGACGATAAAATCCGCTTCCTTGACACCACCCAATTCCGTATCGGAGTAGTTCATCAGTTCAATGCTCCATCCTTTTTGGGCAGCATACATAGAATACATACGAAACAGACTGTGAGCAAACAAAGCGCTTTCCTCTCCGCCCACACCGCCGCGGATCTCCATAATAACGCTCTTATCATCATTGGGATCTTTCGGCAGCAGCAGGATCTGCAGCTGCTTGTATAGGCTTTCTTTCTGCTCCTTGGCTTCCTGATAGGATTCCTGACAAAATTCCTTCATTTCCGGATCGCTCATCAGCTCCATCGCGTCTTCCATATCCCGCTCCGCCTGCAGATAAGCACGGTACGCATCCACCACAGGCTCCATATCATTTTTCTCCCGCAGCAGCGCGGCAGCTTTTTTGGGATCGTTATAGAAATCCGGCTGTTCTGACTTGGCGCACAGCTCTTCGTAGCGGCTCTCTACCGCCCGCAGTTTCTCCAGCATAGGGTCGCTCCTCATTACACATTTCTATTATTGTAGCAATGTTTCGCAAAAAAGTAAAGCGCTCTTATTTTTTCAAAGAAAAACAATACAACTTCATATTCTTTTAATAATTTTCCACTTTTTTCCTTCACAATTAAAGATTATAATATGGTTACAACAATCACAAATATGATTTTTCCTCATTTATTTCCTCTCTTTCTTGTAAGACCTGCAGATCGCCCATCTGCAGGTCTTGCTTTTTTATGGAAATTTCTGAATAAAGTGCTTAATTTTAGGAAAGCTACTTTATGAGGTGAAGGAATTTTGTTATTGTCTTACATTCGCAGTATTATTCTGTATTTGATACTCATTGCCACCATTCGCCTTATGGGCAAACGGCAGGTCGGACAGATGGAAGCATCAGAATTTGTTGTTACCATGCTGGTTGCCAATCTGGCTTCCATTCCCATGCAGGATGGCGGCATTCCTCTGCTGTCCGGTATTGTACCGATTTTAACTGTGCTCGGGGCAGAACTACTGCTTTCCGCATTGTGCCTGAAAAGTGTTTGGCTGCGTAAACTGCTATGCGGAAAGCCTGTCATTTTAATTGAAAACGGTCGAATCATACGGGAAAACTTAAACAGAACCCGGGTCACGCTGGACGAGCTTTCCGGCCATCTGCGAGAGAAAGATGTGTTGGATCCCCGGGCGGTACAGTATGCCATACTGGAAACCAACGGTAACCTGTCCGTATTTCCTTATCCCAAGGAGCGCCCCGCCACAGCCGGAGAAGCCGGTATTTCCACAAAAGAGCAGCATCTTCCCATTACCATTATCTCTGACGGTCATCTGATGCAGGAAAACATGGCCTTCGCCGGAAAGAACAAAGATTGGCTTCAGCTGGTGCTCCGCCACTACAACACCAGCATTGCGGACACCTGGCTGTTGACTGTAGATGACGGGGATCAAATTCTTTGGTATCCCATGGAGGAATCATAATGAAACGGTTATGGATCGGTGTTATTATTCTGGTGCTTTTGCTGGGTGCAGGGATCGGCACTACGGTCTTTGCCGTGCGCACCCACAGCAGCATCTCGCAAAAACTGGCTCAGGCCTCTGAAGCCGCGCTGAGAGGGAAGTGGGAGGAAGCTTGTTCCTTTTCGTTGGATGCCAAGAAACAATGGGAAGCCATGCGCCACGGTACCGCAGCCATTGCGGATCATGAGCCTATGGAAGAGATCGACGATTTGTTCTCCCAAATGGATATTTATCTTTTAACCCGACAGCAGATCCCTTTTGCCTCCTGCTGCGCTTCCTTAAGCGTGCTGACCAACGCAATGGGGGAGTCCCATGCCATTAACTGGTGGAGTCTGCTGTGACCGTACCGAAAGCAAGATCCGATATTCCCTCAGCCAAAAAACCGGCCGCTGCCAAAGCCTCCTCCAAAGTGTCCCCGGCAGCGCCGATCTCGATGAGCAGCGCACCGTCAGACAGGTCTTGGTTGAAACGCTCCGTGCGGAAATTGATAGGTCTGCAAATGCCGGGGAACCGTTTTTCCAACTGGGCGTGAAGCTTTGCCGCCAGGGAAAAATTTGCTTTCCAGTTGGGATGCTGCCGTCCGCCTGCGTTAGAGCCAACAACCAGCATCAGTTGCGCTGTTCTTGTGTTGTTTACCACAGTAGCGGTGGTAAGCTGCTTTGCTGTTGAATCACCTGCCGCGTCCCGATGCAGATCGATCACAAGGCTGATGGAAGGATATTGGCTCAGCCACTGCTGCATTGCTTCCCGGGATTGGATATAAGCATCATTATACGACGGATAATCGTGGAGCGTCATATCATGAATTACGCCAATTCCTTTTTCTTCTAAAGCTTCTTTCAGCGCTTCTCCCACCCGTACCATATTGCGGCCGGTATCCAATGTGCGGTAGGCAGAGGACGGTGTGTAGGAAAACTGCGTTGTTTGGGTATAGCTTTCTGTGGCATGGGAGTGCAGGATCAGCACCTGCGGTTCCTTTGCTGTCAAATCCCAATGCAGCTGCGTTAACAAAAGCGCGGGGATATCCACAGTATAACTAGAAAAATTGCTTACCTGTACCAACTGGGCATCCGCTTCCGAAAAAACCAGGCCCACCGGTTCAGGCTCCGTAAACACTGTGGTCTGTACTGGTTCGGTTTCTGTTACAACGGGTATCGTTTCCAACTCTCTGCCGGTTTCCAAATAGATCAAAAAAGATACCACTTCCGGATCGGACAGCAGCCTTTCCAAAGGGGCACGGATATGGTGCATGATCAGCACTGACAAGAAGCATAAAAGGAGCAGCGTGCCAATGCGTACTGTTTTTTGCCTGTGGTCCACTTTTTGCCATCATCCCTTTTTGAAAAATAAATTGTGCGGCGCCATGCGCCGCACATTCTCTTTCTCTATTGGGGCCGTTTCCATTTTGGCCTTGTCCGCAGTTCCACCCGTAAGTTCTGGAAAAATTCTTGCAGTAATTCCGCGCATTCCGCTTCCCGTACACCTTTTTCCACCTTCGGATGATGGTTGAACTTCATGGAAAACAGATCGCATACCGAACCGCAGGCACCGCATTTTGCGTCGCTGGCACCATAGACCACCCGGGGAATTCGGGCATTGATAATCGCGCCAGCGCACATAGGGCAAGGCTCCAATGTGACATACAGTGTACATTCCCAGAGCCGCCAACCGCCCAAATTACGGCAGGCATCGTTGATCGCTTCGATCTCACCATGACACAAAGCATTCTTTTCCGTTTCACGACGGTTTCTGCCACGGCCTACGATCTCATCTCCCCGGACGATCACGCAGCCAACGGGAACCTCTCCTTCGGCAGCCGCTTCCTTTGCCAACGCAATGGCCGCATCCATAAATACACTGTCTTCCATGTGGTATCACCCCTTTTCTTTCTTCATGATACCTTACAGTATACCTTTGCGTCAACCCTTTGTCCACACGATACCATATTGAAAATGCAAAAACAGGGGAATAACGGTTTGGTTAAGAAAAATTTTAAAATTTTAGGGGCAGACTTTTTACAAGAAGTATGATATACTATGCAAAGGTATATCCTAAAAATGTTTTTGAAAGGAGTCGATTCCTTTGAAATATTGGCGTGGCTATCTGACAGCGGCCATTATCGGGCTCTTTAGCTGGGCATTGATTGCGTTCGCAAAGGCCCATACTGCCCTGATCGACATGGTCTACCCCTATGTAACCAGAATGCTGCAAACCCTTCTGGCCGAGTGGAGCAGCGGTGTTTCCTTCTGCCTGTGGCAATTTTTCGCCATCGCATTGGTAGTTGGTGTTTTGACGACCATCGTTTTGGCAATCGTTCTGCGCTGGAATTTGATCCAGCTTGTGGGTTGGTATACGGCTGCTGCCAGTTTGATCTTCTTCCTGCACATGGCCGGTTACGGTCTGAACGGTTACTCAGGTCCTATTTCTGACGATATTCGTCTGCGTGTTACAGAATACTCCCTGAGCGAATTGGAAGAGGCGACAGTGTACTATCGGGACCAGGCAAACGAACTGGCCGCCCAGATCAACCGAAATGCCAGCGGCGACCCGGTATACCCGGAATTCAGTGAACTGGCTGCCCAGGCCGAAGCCGGTTTTGATTCTCTGGTATATGATAACAATTATTCCATTTTTGCCGGCTCCACTTTGCCCGTAAAGGAATTGGGCTGGGCAGATATGTACACTTCTATGGGCATTACCGGTTTCACCATGTCCTTGACCGGCGAAGCAGCCGTCAATCCCCAAACTCCCGTTGTCAGCATGCCCTTCACCATGTGCCACGAAATGGCACACCGGATGTGTATTGCCACAGAAAGTGATGCCAACCTGGCGGCATTTTTGGCTTGCCAGGCAAATCCCAGTATAGAATATCAGTATTCTGCTTACTTTATGGCCTATAAGTACTGCTATAACGCTCTGGCACAATTGGGTACAGTTGAATCCCAGGAAGCGCTGCAGCGTGTAAAATCCGGTCTCAGCGAGAATCTGTATCGAGATCTGGTTTCCTACAATGAATTCTTCGCTGCGAAACAGAATGAAAAAGCAACACAGGTTGCCGACACTGTGAATAATGCCTACATCAATGTTCAGGGAGATGATCGGGGTATTGCGTCTTATGACGATGTCTGTGTTCTTCTGGTAAGCTGGCATATTCAAAACATCGTTCTGCCTACAAAGACTGTGGAAGAAACCAAGTTTGATCCCTTTGACGAGGATCAGGTAGACCTGTCCGGAAACGCCAACGCGCAAATTAAGGAAACGGAGCCTGCTGCGTAATATGGAAATGCTGAAAACCTTAAAAGAAGGACTCCCTCTGCTTGGTATCGAGCTACCGGAGGATCGGCAAAATACGCTGTGCGATTTTGGACGAGGTGTGGTCAAGCAGAATGAGGTCATGAATCTCACCGCCATCACCGAGCCAACGCAGGTAGCGAAGCTGCATTTGCTGGACAGCCTGTCTCTTTTGACCTTGGCTGACCTGCGGGGCAAACGGCTCATCGATGTGGGCTGCGGTGCCGGTTTTCCCGGTGTTCCCGTGAAGATCGCCTGTCCGGAAGTGAAGCTGACGCTCCTTGACAGCCTTGCCAAGCGTATGAACTGGCTGGAAAGCTATCTGCCCCAGTTGGGCATCGAAGCTGAATTTGTTACCGCCCGGGCCGAAGAAGCCATCGCGACCCGCCGGGAACAGTACGATTTTGCCACCAGCAGGGCAGTGGCCAGATTGAATATTCTGCTGGAGTTGACCGCGCCTTATGTCAAGGTGGGCGGCGCGGTACTGGCAATGAAGGGTACCGCCGCGGAAGAAGAGCTGGAAGAAGCCAAGGGTGCCATTAAAAAACTGGGATTGAAGCTGGAAAAAGTGCAGGCATTTGCGGTGGATGACACTGCCCATACGGTGATCGTACTGCGAAAGATCGCCCACACACCACCCCAGTACCCCCGCCGGTACGCAAAAATCAAACAATCTCCATTGTAAAATAACACCCCCTAAGCGTAATGAACAGCCCCAGTTTGTGCGGACAGCACAAACTGGGGCTGTTCAAAAACATCACAGGGTTCGTTTATTCTACTGCTTTAATCAATTGTTACCTGCCAGGATCTTCGCCAGTGCGGAATCCGCATCCAGAATGATGGTCTTCTCATCACCGGTAAGGCTCTTTTTCAGAGCATCCAGAGCCAGGGTGAATTCATAGAATTCCTTCTTGTCGGCGGTATCATAAGCAGCAGCCAGCATACGCATATACTCCGCTTCGCCTTCCGCTTCCAGTTTTGCGGCCTCTGCCTGGGCGTTGGAGACCATAATATTAACCTGCTTATCCACGTCATTACGGATGATGGAAGCCTCGTAGTTACCGTCAGCGGTGTACTTTTCCGCCATCTGGTTACGCTCGGAAATCATACGGGAATACACCGCGTTGAGGTTGGAATCCGGCAGGTCAAACTGCTTGATCTTCACGTCCTCCACATGGATGCCGTAGGTCTTAGCCAGCGCATCCACGTCCTTGGCGATGTTGTTATAGATTTCGTTGCGCTTGGCGCCGTCTTCCATATTAATAATATCCGCCTGTGCCAAAGTACCCATAACCGTCTTCAGCTCATTGTAGGTCAGCGCGTCCAGGCGCTGCTCCGCCACAGAGGTAGAACCCAGGGTCTGATAGAACCGCAGGGGATCGCTGATGCTCCACAGAATATAGCAGTCCACGGTCATGTTCTGCTTATCAGAGGTCAGCACTTCAGAAGGAGGAATGTCATAGAGCATCGTGGCCTTAGAGAAATACTTGACGCTGTCAATAAAAGGAACCTTAAAATGCAGACCAGCCGTATCGGTGGTATTGATAATTTTGGAAAAGCGCACCGTGCAGGCATATTCATTTTCTCTTACGGTGAACATGGAACCACTGACCAAAATCGCAGCCAGCAACAAAATGACACCAATCAAAATAGCTTTTTTCATTTCGTTTCTCCCTCCTTCTTTATTTGCCTTCCACCAGTGTTTCCAGAGGCAGGAGCATCTGAACATCGCTGCCACCATCGGAAGCCGTGTTGATGTAGAGCTTCACATCGGGCAGGATCTGGGAAATTGCTTCGTAATACATTCTGGAACGGGTGATCTCCGGGTTCTGGATGTACTCGGCATACATTGCCTCAAACATTGCCACCTGCTCCACCGCTTCATTGATACGCTTCTGCTTCAGATATTCCGCGTTCTGGATCAGCTTATCGGCCTGGGCCTGAGCATCGGGCAGCTTGGCGTTCTTGTAAGCCTTTGCGTCATTGACCACGGTTTCTGCCTGTTGCTTGGCTGTTTCGACCGCTTTAAATGCCTCAATAACATCCTGCGTAGGCGGCTCGGAATCCTGAATCTTCACATCCACCAGAGTCAAACCAATGTCGTATTCTTCCAGAATTTCTGTCACCAGATTCTTTACCTGCATCTGAATGTTTTCCTTGCCGTCGGTCAGCACCGCATCTACGGTAGAGGAGCCAACCACATTACGAACCTGGCTTTGGATCAGATTCCGCAGGATCAGTTCGGGACTGTTGGAGGAATACAGATACTGCACAGGGTCAGAGATCTTGTATTCCACAAAGAAGTCTACATTTACAATATTATAATCACCGGTGATCATGGTACTCTCTTTGGTCTCGGTCTGATAACCGCCTTTCAAATCTGTGGTATAGCCCAGCTCGATTTTCTGGTAGACATTCACATCCACCTTATGTACCTGCTGAATACCGAAGGGCAGCATAAAATGCACACCGGCATCAGTCACATCGGTGACCTTTCCAAAGGTCGTAACCACAGCCTGCTGCTTGTCATCGACCGTATAGAAGCAGGTTCCGGCGCCAATGGCCAGCATTACGATCACCGCTACGATCAGTACGGCTCTGCCCAGCTTTTTAAAATCAGTGGGTTTTCTGTTTTCCCATTTTCCTTGATTCCCGTTTGGGGTGCCTCTGTAGGTTCCGTTGTTGTCCATTTTGACATACATCCTTTCTTTTACAGTTCTTCGATCAGCTTTTGGGCCGCCTGAAGGGTCCGTGCAGCAATCCAGGCCGTCACCATGATCCGAAGTGCTTTTTCGATCCGTTCTCTGGAACCGGGAACCGGTTCCCGGTAGTCAGCCAGCAGTGTTTCCAGCGCGCTTTCCCACACTGCGGCATTTTCCATCTGTTTGGCTCTGGCTGCCAGCTTGACAAAGAGAAAATACAGTGCCGCATCATCGATAATGTCGTCTGCCTCTTCGTCCATCTTACCATTGATATATTGGAGCAGGCCGCAGATGGTTTCCATTGTCAGTACGCTTTTCAGCATATTGATATGAATAATTCTGCACAGCTGGCCAAGGGAATAATGCCTGTTTTCCGGAGGGGATAAAAATCCCCGCTTGACCCAGTTTTGAATCGTGTATGTTTCCAATCCGGTAATGCTGGCTACCTGTCCCAAGGAAATACCGCCGGCAAGAAACATAGAGGAAAAGATTTCATCGATATGTTCCGCGTCCTCCCGTTCAATTTGGAGTACCGTGCCGGGAATCGTCCATTTCATTATAGTCCCTCCATTCTTTGTGGTGCTATGATATTATCACATGGTCGCATGATTGTCAATCACTATTTTATAATTCTATTGTGAATTTTTTGTGACATACAATAACAGTTTCATGCAAGACTTTTTGAAAAAGCTCTTTACGAACCGGAAAAGTTGTTGTACAATAGCTACGGACTATAGGCACAGGAGGGTTGCGCAAATGTATTGCATGAAATGCGGAAAAAAGATTCCGGAAAAACAGGCATTCTGCGAAAACTGCCTGGCTTCCATGGAGCGCTTCCCCGTAAAGCCTGAAACGCGCGTGTTACTCCCCAACCGGGACACTCCGGTTGCTACCAAAAAAGCGCCCGTAAGAAAGCGGAGCCTTTCTGCGGAAGAACGGCTTGTCCGTGCGAAGAAAGTCATCCAGTGGTTGAGCATTTCTCTTGTTGCGGCAATTCTTGCTTTGTGTTTGTCCATCGGTTTGCTGATAGAAACCATCACACCGGAAACACAACCCGGCGCTATCGGGCAGAATTACAACACCACCGGTACAGAAAAGCACATGGACTGATGTTTCACGTGAAACACAGCTTTTTAAAATGTTTCATGTGAAACATTTCTTTACATAGGCGATGATATAAAGGAGATACACTATGGGTAAAATTATTGCCGTAGTCAATCAAAAAGGTGGTGTCGGCAAAACTACCACCGCCGTCAATTTGACCGCGGCATTGAAAGATTTAGGCCGAAAAGTTCTTCTTTGCGACTTTGATCCTCAGGCAAACGCATCCTCCGGTTTGGGTATTGATAAGAATAAAATCAAAAAAAGCGTCTACGATGTGGTCATCAATGACACCCCCGTCGCAGAGGCAATCATACCAACCAAATTTGGTGATGTGCTGCCGTCCTCAGCTGATCTGGCTGGCGCCGGTGTTGAGCTGATCAGCATGGATCAGCCGAACTATAGACTAAGAAACGCACTGAACGCAGTGAAGGATGCATACGATCTGATTTTGATTGACTGTCCTCCCTCCCTGGAATTGCTCACCATTAACGGTTTAGCAGCAGCGGATTCGATTTTGATTCCGGTCCAATGCGAATACTACGCATTGGAAGGCCTGTCCGATCTCATGTCCACACTGCGGATGATCAAAAAGCGTATTCATCCTGCACTGGATGTCTTTGGCGTAGTCTTAACCATGTTTGACGGCAGAACGAATTTTTCCACCCAAGTGGCTCAAGAAGTCCGCCGCCATTTCCCCGGTAAGGTTTTTGCTTCCGTAATTCCCAGAAATATTCGTTTGGCCGAAGCCCCCAGCCATGGTCTTCCTGTCACATCCTATGACCGGGGAAGCCGCGGTGCTGTCAGCTACCGGGAACTGGCCGGCGAGATCCATAAAAAATTAGAAAACGAGGTGATTTAATTGGCCTCACCAAAAGGCTTGGGCAAGGGCCTGGGTGCGCTTTTAGGAGACTTCAACGATACTCCCGTTGAGAAAAGTCCTTATCAACTGCTGCCCATCTATAAAGTAGAGCCAAATCCCGATCAGCCCCGTCATGATTTTGACGAAGAAGAACTGCAAAACCTGGCAGAGTCCATTTCCCAGCACGGTGTAGTACAGCCGCTGACCGTCAGAGAACTGGCTGGAGGTTACTATCAGATCATTGCAGGTGAGCGGCGCTGGCGGGCAGCCAGAATGGCGAACCTCACAGAAGTGCCTGCCGTGATCATAGAAGCCGATGACAAGAAGGCCATGGAGCTGGCTCTGATTGAAAATTTGCAGCGTCAGGACCTGAATCCTGTGGAAGAAGCATTGGGTTACCGCAGTCTTATGAGTGACTACGGTCTGACACAAGAACAGGCTGCTCAGCGGGTAGGCAAATCCCGTCCGGCTGTCGCAAACGCCCTTCGTCTGCTGAATCTGTGTCCGGAAGTTCTGGAAGCTGTCCGGAAGGGCGCCCTGTCCGCCGGCCATGCCAGAGCGGTGCTGACGCTTAAATCAGAACGAAAGCAGCAGGAAGCCGCACAAAAAATCTGCGCGCTGGACCTTTCCGTTCGCCAGGCGGAGCTTTTGTGTAAAAACATGGAGAAAGAACCCAAGGAACTTCCCCAAAAGTCACTTATGGAAATCGATTATGTGGCTGAGTGTGAAAAAAACCTTTCCAAACATTTAGGCCGTGGAGTTAAGATCACCAACGGCAAACGAAAAGGAAAGTGTGAATTGGAATTTTATGGACAAGAAGACCTGCAAGCGCTGTTGGATGCGCTGATGCAGCTGCAATCTCGAGGAGGTAAATAAAAATGGAAAAGAAATTATACAAAATTGAAGAAGGCAAAAAACTGGATGGCGTGTGCGGCGGTATTGCTGAATATTTCAATGTTGACCCCACTATGATCCGTTTAATCTGGGCTTTGGTTACTCTGTGCACCGTCGGTGTCGGTTTGATCGGCTATCTGATCTGTGCAGTCATTATGCCCAAAAAATCCGAAGTAATTGGTTAATATCAAGGAGAGGTAAACCATGTTAGATATCAAACGCATTAAAGAAAACCCCGAAGCGGTCAAAGCCGGTCTTCGGGCCAAGGAAGTGGATTGCGACGCAACCGTTGACAAGATCCTGGAAATGGATGTGCAGATCCGCGCGCTGAAGACCGCTACCGAAACAAAAACAGCACAGAAAAACAAGCTGGCCAAAGAAAACGGCAAACTGTTTGGTCAAAAGAAGGGCGCTGAGAAACAGGGTAAGGATACCACTGAGATCGACGCTGTTATTGAGGCAAACAAGCAGGCTTCCATTGCTCTGGATGCTGAGATCGCCGATGACGCCGCCACCTTGAAGGATCTGAGCGTCGAATTCCGCACTCTGATGCTGAGTCTGCCCAATCTGCCCGACGCAGACCTTCTGCCCGGCGGCAAGGAAAACAACGAGCCTCTGCGCTATGTAGGCAAGAAGCCCGAGTTTGACTTTACTCCTCAGCATCATGTGGATCTTTGCACCAATCTGGGTCTGATCGACTATGAGCGCGGTGTCAAGCTGGCAGGTGCCGGCAACTGGATGTACACCGGCATGGGCGCCCGTCTGGAGTGGGCACTGCTGAACTACTTCATCGACACCCATACCGCAGACGGTTATGATTTTATTCTGCCACCTCACATGCTGGAGTACCAGTGCGGTGAGACCGCAGGCCAGTTCCCCAAGTTTGCCGACGAGGTTTATAAGATCGCCAATCCCACTGACGACCGCACACACTACATGCTGCCCACCGCAGAAGCTGCGCTGGCTTCCGTGTACCGCGACGAAATTCTGACCGAGGCAGATCTGCCCAAGAAGTTCTTCGCTTACACCCCCTGCTTCCGCCGCGAAGCCGGTTCTCACCGTGCTGACGAGCGTGGTATGGTTCGCGGTCACCAGTTCAATAAGGTAGAGATGTTCCAGTTCACCACTCCCGAAACCTCCGACGAGGCTTTCGACGAGCTGGTTACCAAGGCCGAAAAGCTGGTCGAGGGCCTGGGCTTCCACTTCCGTACCGTAAAGCTGGCTGCCGGCGACTGCTCCGCTTCCATGGCAAGAACCTACGATATTGAGATTCTGATCCCCTCTATGGATGGCTATAAGGAAGTTTCCTCCGTCTCCAATGCCCGTGATTATCAGGCCCGCCGCGGCAATATCCGTTACCGCCGTGCCGATGGCAAAATCGACTTCGTTCACACACTGAACGGCTCCGGTCTGGCGACCTCCCGTATTTTCCCCGCACTGGTAGAACAGAATCAGCGTGCCGACGGTTCCATCGTCGTTCCCGAATGCCTGCGCAAATATCTGGGCGGCATCGAAATCATCACCAAGTGATGATTTTAAGGTAATAAGTAAAAGTGAAAAGTGAATAAGTAAGGTGTGCCTTCGGCACTATTTCAATCATCGGCAAAGCCGATACCTTACCTCTTCACTCTTCACTATTCACTCAAATATGAAAGGAAGTACTTACTATGTCCAAGAAATCTCTGAAGCCCTCCTGGTGGGAAGAATTCAAGAACTTTGCGATTAAAGGCAACGCTATGGCTCTTGCCGTTGGTACCATCATCGGCGGCGCATTCTCCACTATCACCAAGAGCCTGACCAATGACTTAATTATGCCCGTTGTCAATATTTTCCTGGGTGGCGCTGATTTCAGCGAAGCCAAGATCGCTCTGCCCCGGATGCCCTGGGTAGAACCTACCTACGAAACCGTTGTCAACGAAGCCGGTGAAGAAGTAGTCCAGGAAGTGCTGAACTACCTGACCTACGGCAACTTCATCTCCGCTGTGATCAATTTTGCCATTCTGGCTCTGGTGGTCTTCTGGCTGGTGAAGGGTCTGAACGCTCTGGCCGAGGCCGGTAAGAAGAAGGAAGAGGAAGCCGCTGCCGCTGAACCTCCCGCACCTCCCGCACCTTCCGCAGAGGAAGTCCTGCTGACCGAGATCCGCGATCTGCTGAAGAACAAGTAATTTGGATACCGTCAACCCCCATGACAACGCAATGTCATGGGGGTTCTGTTATTTGTAAAAGAATACGTTCTGCCAATTTTATGTAAACCACATTTCTTAGAAAATAGATGTTGCAATCACTGGCTAATATTGGTATAATATATCGTGGAATGTAAGGTGTCGGCGTATGCCCTAAACGACGCCGAACACCGGAATAGAAAATATAAGGAGTGAATCACAATGTGCTGCAACCATGAAAGTGTGGATCTGTCTTTGCTGAAGGACGTGCTGGACAAGTACGCTGATGTGAAGGGCAGCCTCATTTCCATCCTGCAAAAAACCCAGGAGATCTATGGCTACATTCCTATCGATGCAGTCTATCACATCTCCGAGCGCACCGGCCTGACCCCCGCTAAAATCTTGGGCGTTGCCACATTCTACTCTCAGTTCCGCTTTACCGCTGTCGGTAAGCATCTGATCATGGTATGTAAGGGTACTGCCTGCTACGTTAACGGCGCAGAGCGTATCATTGATGCCATCCAGGAAGAGCTGGGTATCGGCAACAACGAGACCACTGCTGACGGTCTGTTCAGTCTGAGCATCGTTTCTTGCCTGGGCTGCTGCTCTTTGGCACCTGTTATGATGATCGATGAGGATACCTACGGTTCTCTGACTCCCGATAAGGTCAAGCAGATTCTCCGTGATATCCGCCAGAAGGAGGGCATGTAAATGAGCGCGCGTATTGTTGTAGGCCAGGGCAGCTGCGGTCTGGCAGCCGGTGCAGGTGCTGTTTACAGCGCACTGGAAGCCAAGCTGAATGCTGATGTTGCCTCTTTGTCCATTGCCGGTTGTATCGGTATTTGCTACCTGGAGCCCATCGTTGATGTCTATGCTGCTGACGGCACTCTGTACCGCTGCGTACAGGTCAAGCCCGAGCATGCTGACACCATCATTGAGGCTGTTGCCAAGAATGACTATTCCCTGCTGAATGATCTGGTCATCAAGGAAGACGATGCCCAGTTTTTGAGCAAGCAGACCCGTATCGCTCTGCGTCACTGCGGTATCATCAATCCCGATGAGATCGATGCTTACACCGCTGATGACGGCTATAAGGCTCTGGAAAAGGTCCTGAAGACCATGACCCCCGAGCAGGTCATTGAAGAGATCAAGATTTCCGGCCTGGGTGGCCGTGGTGGCGCAGGCTTCCCCACCTGGTTCAAGTGGAACGCTGCCCGTCAGAGCCCCGGTGAAGAGAAGTACCTGATCTGTAACGCTGACGAAGGTGACCCCGGTGCATTCATGGACCGTGCTGTCATCGAGTCCGACCCCCACAACCTGATCGAAGGCATGCTGATCGGCGCTTACGCAATCGGCGCCAAGGAAGCTGTTGTCTACGTTCGTGCCGAGTATCCTCTGGCTGTCAGACGTCTCCGCAACGCCATCGCCCAGGCTGAAGAGCTCGGCCTCATCGGCGACAACATCCTCGGCAGCGGAAAGAACTTCCACATGCACATCAACTGCGGCGCAGGCGCGTTTGTCTGCGGCGAGGAGACGGCACTCATGACCTCCATCGAGGGCAACCGTGGCGAGCCCCGTCCGCGTCCGCCGTTCCCCGCCGTCAAGGGCCTCTACGGCCGTCCGACGGTCGAGAACAACGTGGAGACCTTCGCGAACATCCCGCAGATCATCCTGCGCGGCGCCGAGTGGTTCGCCTCCATGGGCACCGAGCGCTCCAAGGGCACCAAGGTCTTCGCGCTGGGCGGCAAGATCAACCACACCGGCCTGGTCGAGATTCCCATGGGCACCACGCTCGAGCACATCATCTACGAGATCGGCGGCGGCATCCCCAACGGCAAGAAGTTCAAGGCCGCCCAGACCGGTGGCCCGTCCGGCGGCTGCATCCCGGCCAGCCTGATCGACACCGAGGTCGACTACGACAACCTC
>JAZRKL010000104.1:0-12993 GCA_045646265.1 Faecousia sp. | reverse complement strand
CTATCCAGGAGATTTTGCCCATTCTGGAGCCCGTTGTTAAGTCCGGCAAGAAGATGATGATCATTGCCGAGGATGTAGAGGGCGACGCCCTTGCAACTCTGCTTGTCAACCGTCTCCGCGGCAACTTCAACTGCGTCTGCGTCAAGGCTCCCGGCTTTGGCGACCGCCGCAAGGAAATGCTGCAGGATATCGCTATCCTCACCGGCGGTACTGTGATCTCCAGCCAGCTGAACATGGAGCTGACTGAGGCTCAGCTGACCGATCTGGGCCGTGCCCGTCAGGTGGTTGTCACCAAGGACAACACCACCATCGTTGACGGCGCAGGCGATCCCGATGCCATCAAGGCCCGGGCCCACCAGATCCGCAGCGCCATCGCTACCACCACCTCCGACTATGACCGTGAAAAGCTCCAGGAGCGTCTGGCCAAGCTGGCCGGCGGCGTAGCCGTTATCAAGGTCGGCGCACAGACCGAGGTTGCCATGAAGGAGCAGAAGCTGAGAGTGGAAGACGCTCTGAACGCTGCCCGTGCCGCTGTTGAGGAAGGCATCGTTGCCGGTGGCGGTACCGCTCAGGTCAATGCCATCGCTGCTGTTGAGAAGCTGATCGCTACTCTGCAGGGTGACGAGAAGACCGGTGCCAAGATCATCGCCGCTGCTCTGCAGGCTCCCATCCGCCAGATCGCTGAGAATGCCGGTGTGGATGGCAGCGTGGTCTACGAGAAGATCAAGAACTCCAAGAAGATCGGCTGGGGCTACAACGCTTACACCGAGCAGTATATGGACATGATCAATGCCGGTATCGTCGATCCCACCAAGGTCACCCGTTCCTCTCTGGAAAATGCCGCATCCATCGCCGCATGCGTGCTGACCACCGAGAGCCTGGTTGCCGACAAGCCCGATCCCGCTGCTGACGCTGCCGCAATGGCCGCTGCCGCAGGCGGCGCCGGTGGCATGTACTAAGAAACCGCAAAAAGGACTCCCCTGCGGTGAAGTGACCACAAAAAGTTAGACAAATATCTCTAACTCAAATTGTTCAAGTAACCAAGAGGGCTTGCTGTCTGTGTAATGCAGACGGCAAGCCCTTTCATCTTGCCTTGATCTGCGCTAAACACAAAAAACTACCCCCATAAGTGACGGTAAACGTACCATTTCTTATGGGGGTAATATTATTTCATCAGAGCTTTACCGGGGACTTTCCTTCAAAGGGTATCTCTCCCATGACCGCTTTTACAAATGCTTCAATAATATGGGGAGCACTGGAATAGGCGTTGACATAGGTGATTCCTGAATTTTTATAATACCTATAAAAATACGGACTTCCGAAACTTGCCACAACGGTTTTGGTTTTGTCGGAACAGTTGGAGCTCCAAACAGAAGTTGCTTCCTCTCCCCAGAAGTCCATAGGGCCAATGGGGTGGTGGGATGTACGGCACAACGCAAAGACCACAAGGTCATTCTCCTGCGCAGCTTTTTCCGCATCGTCCGTCCAGATATTGCGCTGCATGGTCACCTGGCAGCCGTACTTCTCAAAAGCAGGCTTCAGCCGGCACAGATCCTTGTACTGGTTATCGTCCGGCGTTACGCCCACGATGCAGACCTTCTTCGGGTGTGACGGAATCACGCCGTTGGGATCATTGACCAGTGTCAGGCACTTCTCTGCCGCCTTCCGGACACGTTCCTCGAAAAATGCCTTATTAACCTCCGGCAGGGGTTCCTCCACCAGAACACCGTATTCTTCCTTCATATTCCAGATCCGCTCCACTGCCGCATCCAGTACAGCCTCATCGATCTCACCGGACAGGATCTTCTGCTCCATCACATCAATATACTCATATGCCGGGAACATCATCACATCGTTGCCGCCGAGGAAGGATCTGATTGTGTTATCGATGCTCTTATTACCGCAGAAGCCGCCCATAACCAGCGCATCTGTCACGGTCACACCTTGATAGCCCAACTCCTGACGCAGCAGCTTATTTACCAGTTCATCAGACATGGTAGCGGGCGGGTAGGTTCCGTCAATCTTTTCAGTCTGATAATCGACCAGGTTGATGTGGCCGGTCATGATAGAAGGCACGCCCCGCGCAAACAGCTCGCGGTACATTTTTCCATATGTATCCCACCACAGCTCCATGGGGGTTTCATTATCCACAGGTGCCAGATGGTAATCGATGGTTTCGTTATAGGGAGAGCCGGGATAATGCTTCAGTGTTGCCGCAATGCCATTATCTTTCAGCGCCTGCACTTCGGCGGAAACGATCTTCACATTGAGATCCGGATCATCGCTGACCGCTCTGGTATTCACGATGGGGCTCATGGAGGACAGATTCAGGTCACACACCGGCCACAGCACCCAGTGAACACCGGACAGCCGGCAGTCCATGGCCATGTATTCACCTGCCTGATAGGCCAGATCCGTATCGTCTGTTGCGCCCAGAGCCATTTGCGGCACCAACTGCAGGCCATAGGTGGCCGCAAAGGCACCACGGTCCGCCAGGCCGATCAGCGGCACCCGCAGGTATTTGTTGTATTCATCCATTGTCCCTTTAAATTCCAGATTCTCGCCTGTAAGCAGTCCCTTTATAAGGCCGCTGTTATTGAACATGCCGCCAATAGGATATTTTTCCAGAAATGCCTGTACGCTGCCGTACATTTCGATGTGCTTATCCGTTTCACTCATACAGACCACTGTCTGTCCGATCTTCTCCCGAAGCGTCAAGTCCTTCCATGACTTAACTCTTTCCATAGTAACACTCCTCTCTGATTTGCAAACAATACAAGTGTATTGACTATTAAGTAAGAGAACAATTCTCTTTGTATGAAAATAGCGCTTGAATATCCGCAGATCAGTTCAGGATTTCTTTTGCAATCCGCAGCGCATCTTCATAGGAATACTGACCATCCTCGATCTTCTCAGCAAGAACCGAGGCTAGCTGTTTTTTGACAATATATGCCTTACCATAAGTCCAATCCATGCAATACGCGTCTGAGAAAAATGCGAACTGCTTGTTTGTAGGCAGCATATCCAGACGATCTGCGATCAGACGGCGAATCTTGGATGGGAAGAAGCAGTGCCACCAGTAGCCGGCAATACTGACATTGGGCAATTCTCGCACCAGCGTGCAAAAAGCCTGATCCTGATGTTCACTTGCCGAATAAACGGCAAAGTTCAATTTAGGAAAACGAGAAGCCTGATTGGCAAGCTCATAGACAGTCTCTGTGCGGAGTTTACTTCCCGTTTCGAAGGGGAGCGGCTCAGCACCGATGGAATACTGCAGGGTAAATCCGGGATGTGTTGCCTCTAATCTGGTAAGGAAGCCCTCGCAAACATAATTTGCATAGATATCCCGCTGTTCTGGTCCTGCAGATTGACGTATTGCCAGTGCCTCTATCATCTCCTGCCGAGAGACAGGACGGTAATTGATATCTGTAGAAAGGTGTGAGGTCATATTGACAATTTCATCAAAAGGCATATGCGCAATGTAATGATCAAGCGCAGTATCCACATCCTCTACAGTACGAATTACTCGTTTGAAGTTAAGCGTACTTCTGTCAAGAGTAACCGGCAAAGGAGGACCAGGATAATCCTGATTCCAAGAATATTCAAGTTCCAGCAAAGCAGTGTCATATTGTCCCCACTGGGAGCGGGTGAAGAAAGACCACTCTAAACTGTAATTGAAGAGATCGTCTGCCACATGTCCATAGCAACGTTCGATCTCGGTATTTGACTTGACTACACCACAGTCAGCCGCAATCTTTTTCGCCCGCTCAAGTGTACAGCCCTTATCCTTGATAATACGATCCAGTTCTTTCCAGTTATCAAGAGTAATCTCTTCTTCCCAGTTGTAAAGATCCTTTAAGATGACCGTCATAACATGATACAGCGCGGTGTTCCTTATGTACTTGAGATATGGGATGGCGCGTACGATACGGCTTTCTGCCTCTTCTTCAGATGGATAATTGCTAAGGCGGGCTCCGTCCGGGCAGCCGGCACTATAAAGTTCCGTGATAATCATGTGATACAGCATGATATCGTGAAGACCTCTGGCTACCGGAACATCGACACGAATGTGGGTATGAACGTCAGTTGTGGGCATACGCATGAGTTCATTAAAGAGTTTATCCCGAAGCATTTATTATTCTCCTTTTTAAAAGCATTTTAATAATTGATGACATTATATCCTGCTTGTATGTATTTGTCAATATATCGCGAGCTTGATATTAAAAATTCATGTTTTGAAATTCGCAAACGACTGAACATTTCATTGAAGCGATTTCTCAGTCAACCATTTCAATTTGTATCACAAAAAGTTAGCGGTCAATTGACTTTTTAAAAACAGAATGTATAATATTCCGTAGAAAAACTAACAAGTGAGCATTTTTATGAATAAAGCGAATGATGTTAAAGCCATAAATCTTTCTGCGATTCTGCAAACGATTTACAAAAATCCCTCTATAACCAAAAGCCGGATCGCCGCGGAGCTGAATCTGACCATTGTTACAGTAAACAATCTTGTTGCAGAGCTCTGCGAAATCGGCATCTGTGAAGAGAGCGGCTTTGTTTCCAATGGTGGCAGAAAAGCCACGCTATATCGTATCAACAGCAACTATGGCTATATTATAAGTCTCAGCCTAACACGGAACGGACTTGTTGGTGCGATATATGATTTCTCCCTGGCACTTATTCAAGAGGAACATATTCCATGTGATATTTCCGATGTTATGGACTCCATAAGGCAGATACGAACATATTTACACCTGCAGATTGCAAACATAAATGATAAGCGTATCCTTGGTATCGGAATTTCAGTTCCTGGTCGTGCCGCAGAGGACGGCAGTATTATCAGCATCCCCGATTTTCCTCAATGGAATTCTGTTCAACTAAAAGCTATTCTCTCTGAGAGCATTTCGGTTCCAATCTATCTCGAAAATGACACAAACGCTCTGCTCCTTTCAGCAAAATGGAGTGGTCTTGCCGGAGATCGCCAATCAATTGTTTATCTTACTACCGATGACGGTGTCGGTGCCGGTTTTATGCAGGGCAACGATGTGTTCTATGGTTCAAACAACCAATCCTGTGAAATTGGACACATTACGATCGATCCAAATGGCCCCCTCTGCAAATGCGGCAATAATGGTTGTCTGCAGGCATATGTCAGCAACCATGAGATTCTTCGCCGTATAAACAAACTACGGGAAATTCCGGTTACAAGCATTGATGATGCCATAGAGCTGTACAACAGTGGCGATCCTGCCATTCAATCCGGCTTCTCTGACGCAACAAAGTATATTTGTCTTGCTATTCGTAATATAATCATGCTGTTCGATCCAGAGCTGATCATACTACAGAATAAGTGGCTTAACCGTCTTCCTAAACTGTTTGAGCTGGTCCAGAATATGGTTTTCAACGAAAAAACTGACCGTAGTGGACTTCCTGTACGAAAGGATCTAACAGTTTTGTTAAACAGTGACCTGCGTATTATCGATGCGGCCTCAGCATGCATTGTATTTCATAATATTATGCAGCATTTTACAGCATAACAGAAATCAGTCATAACCATTCATAAAAAAGAAGACGCAAAAATCAACTGCACCCCATTTGTGAAGTGACCCCAAAAAGTTAGACAAATATTTCTAACTCAAATTGTTCAAGCAACCAAAAGGGCATGTTGTCTGTGTAAAACAGGCGGCAAGCCCTTTAGCTTTGCCTTGCTGCATCTGTTGTTATAGTAATCCAGGTAGTCAACGAGTTCATTCTTGAAGTGTTCCATGGAATCAAAATCCTGTAGGTACAGAAGTTCGCTCTTCAGTATTCCAAAGAAATTCTCCATGACAGCATTATCTAAACAGTTCCCTTTGTTGCTCATACTTTGGATGATGCCCTTTTGTACCAGCATCCTTTAATATTGCTTGTGTTGATATTGCCATCCTTGATCCGAGTGCAGGATCAATACGGCACAGCACTGTGCTGGGCCAAGGATTTAAACGGCAGCAAGCCTATGGTTCTGGGACAGGACTATGTGAAATCCAACTACGCTTTCAAAAAGGTGTTGCCGATCCCGTCTTCGCCAAGACGAAAGATACGGTGCCGGGTTTTATGCCGCGCGCTATTTCCGCAAACCACCTCAAAATCCCAAAAGGAAATGATTGACAAATCTGTCTGTTAGTGATAGACTACAATTGGTCTATCGATAATAGACAAAAACAAGGAGGAACAGCTATGGCAGATATTAGATTAGGAATGGTAGAGGCACATTTTGCCGACATTGTCTGGGAGCACGCGCCTTTGACCACAAGGGAGCTGGTAGCGCTTTGCGAAAAAGAGCTGAACTGGAAGCGCACCACTACCTATACCGTTCTGAAAAAGCTGTGCGACCGGGGTATTTTTGCCACACAGGATCATATGATCACTGTTTTGCTTTCAAAAGAGGACTTCCATGCCATGCAGAGCGAGCATTTTGTGGAGCAGACCTTCCAGGGTTCTCTGCCGGCCTTTCTGGCAGCCTTTACCGCCCGGAAGACGCCCTCCCCTCAGGAACTGGAAGAAATTAAAAAGCTGTTGGATTCCCTGGAGGAAACCTCAAAATGACCCAACTGTTTCTAAAGCTTTTGAATATGAGCATCAGCGCCAGCTGGCTGGTTCTGGCGGTGCTGCTGCTGCGGCTGCTTTTCCGAAAAGCGCCCAAATGGATCAGCTGTCTTTTATGGAGCATCGTGGCTCTGCGACTGCTCCTCCCCTTCTCTTTTGAAAGCGTACTTAGCTTAATTCCCAGCGCTGAGGTGATCCCGCAAAATATCGCCACCGTCCAGACCCCGGCCATTTACAGCGGTATTCCCGCGGTGAACAGCACCGTCAATCCCCTGTTCACACAAGGCCTTGCCCCTGAGACCCATATGCTGGAAACCATCCTGTTTTACGCGGCGGTCATATGGCTGGCAGGCGCGGCGGTTTTGCTGCTTTACAGCGCCGTTTCCTCCTGGAAGCTTCGCCGGCAGGTCCGGGCATCCATGCAGATCGGGCATCGTCTGTATGCCTGCGACGATGTGGAGTCCCCCTTTATTTTCGGTGTCCTGTTCCCCAAAATCTATGTCCCCTCGGGCATCGACCCGGAGCGGCTTCAATATGTGCTTGCCCATGAAAACGCCCATTTGAAGCGGCTGGATCACTGGTGGAAGCCTCTGGGCTTTTTGCTGCTCACCTTCTACTGGTTCAATCCCCTGCTGTGGCTGGCATACATTCTGCTGTGCCGGGATATCGAGCAGGCCTGTGACGAAAAGGTCATCACCAAAATGGACAATGCCGGAAAACGGGGTTACTCGGAAGCATTGGTTGCCTGCAGCGTCCACCGCCGGATGATCATGGCCTGCCCCATCGCCTTTGGCGAGGTAAGCGTCAAGGCCCGGATCAAAGGCATCCTCTGCTACAGAAAGCCTTCTTTCTGGATCATCATCATTGCTCTGGTGGCATGTACGGCAACGGCGGTTTGTTTTCTTACCAATCCGATTCCCTGCGGACATAACTATTCCGCTGAGATTACCGTCAGTCCCACCTGCACCCAGGAGGGCATCCAGAACCTTACCTGCCGGCTGTGCGACCACTGCTATACTGCCCCCGCCTCGCGGCTGACCCATAATTTTCAAAAGGGCGATGTGATCACCCAGCCCGATTGCACCCATCCGGGCAGCAGAGCGCTGGTCTGCACCGGCTGCGGCGCAGCCAGATCGGAAGACATGGAGCCAACGGGACATGCCCTGGGCACACCGTTTCTCTCCAAAGAACCCAACTGCACCGAAACGGGAGAAATGTCCGCCGAATGCACCCTTTGCCATACGGTGCACGCGGTAGAAATCTTAGCCCCCAACCAGAACCATGATCTGCACGAGACCGTGGTGAAAGAAGCCACCTGTGTCAAACCCGGCGAAGGCATCCTCACCTGCTCCCGCTGCGATCATACGGAAACCCTCACCTATGAACCCCACGGCCACGATTTCTTTGCAAGAACCTGCATATCCAATGGCAGACAGCTGCAACAATGCGCCACCTGCGGTGCCTTATATGTAAAATTTGACAATCTGATAGATTCACATACATGGGTATCGTCGGATGGTATGGTCTACTGCTCTTCCTGCGGCACCGTCGCCTCCAGATCAGAATCACCATAAGATTGTGACAGCAGCATTATGAATCCGTTTTTACCCTGATTATCCCTCGTTTCCCTAAAATCTCCGCCTTCATAATTGACAATATCCCATACGAAATCAGACAAAACCCAAGAGGAGGATATGTATGAAAAGAGCAATCACGATAGTGCTGGCATTGTGTATTGTAGCAATGCTGGTCCCTATGCCCACATCCGCGGCCGTTTTTGCAAAAGGTCAGTGCGGCCAAAAGGCATTTTGGGAACTGGACGAGAACGGAACCCTTACTGTCTATGGAAGCGGCCAAGTAAATACCGAGTCGTGGCGACTAACTTGGAAGCAGTATACCGAAAAAATCACTAGTATCGTCGTTAAGTCGGGAATCACCGAGATTGCAGGCAATACTTTTGCCGAACTCTATGACGCAAAGAGTGTGACACTCCCGCAAACCCTGAAAAGCATCGGCGCTTCCGCGTTTTACCGTTGCGTATCGCTTACCGAAATCGTTTTACCATCCAAATTGGAGAGCCTCGGCGGTGGTGCTTTTGCCGACACAGGTCTTCAAACCATTACCATTCCGGAAACCATCACAACAGTCAGCAGTGATTTGTTTTACGATTGCGATCGTTTAACATCCGTTACCTTCAAGGGTGTGATTAAAGATATCGGTGAACAGGCATTTTTCGGCTGTAATCTGCTGGAATCCATTAATTTTGAAAAAGGTTTCTCCGGTAAAATTGGTGGTGACGCGTTTGCCTATTGCGAAAATTTAAAAGAAATCGAAATTCCTGAGGGTGTTACCTATATTTATGGCAGCGCATTCACCGGATGCAAAAATCTGACCGTGATATCTCTTCCCGAAAGTTTGATCAGTCTGGGCAGCAGATCTTTTGAAGGGACTTCCCTTGTAAGTGTTACGATCCCGAAAAATGTCACGCATATAGGGGATGACCCGTTTAACGCTTGCTACCAGCTGAAGGACATTACGGTATACGCAAAAGCCATGGATGGTTTGAGAGGTTGGCTGGCTGGTGAGGAAGCCTTGGAATACATCCATATTATCGGTGACGCGCCCCTGTCAGAGGAAGGAAAAATCCAATCCAGAAACGAGGATTTTGTAATTTATTATGACGAAGGCACTTCCGGCTGGGTTTCCCCTTCTTGGAAGGATTGCCTGATTCGTCTCTGGGGAAAGCCGGATGCTCCCATCACCGGTACCTGTGGCAAAAATCTGACTTGGTCGCTGAAAGACGGTACTTTGACCATTTCCGGCACCGGTCCCATGGAACACCGTGACCACATCTTATCTGCGGCCTCTTGGAATTATGCCAGCAAGCTGATATCTCAGGTGGTAATCGAAGAAGGCATAGAATCCATCGGCAATGATGCCTTTTATGCATTACCGAACTTGACCTCTGTTTCCATTCCGGGCAGTGTAAAGTCCATTGGTTCCTATGCGTTTTTTAAATGCACACAGTTGAAGGAAATCAACATTCCTGAGGGTGTGGAGTCCATTGATGTAAGTGCGTTTGAGGGTTGTACGGCTTTGACCAAGGTCACTATGGCGGACAGCGTAACCAATATCCGTTGGAGTGCATTTAAAGGATGTAATCGTTTGACAAGCATCAGGTTGTCAGATAATCTGGAAACACTTAGCCCCAACCTGTTCGGTGACTGCACAAATCTGTCATCCGTAAACATCCCCGTAAAATGCAAAAAGATTTCTGACATTATTTTTACTAACTGCTCCGCGTTGACCGGCATTTCTATTCCGGATGGGGTTACTACCATCGGTACATACGCATTTAAGAATAGTGGTCTGACAGAAGTGACCATCCCTGCCAGTGTGACAGAATTGATGGCATGTGTATTTTCCGGGTGTGAATCGCTGCAAACCGTGTATTTTCTGGGCGACGCCCCGGCAATCGGTGACTGTGCATTCCAAGATGTAACCGCTACCTGCATTTACCCTGCCGGGAACGATACCTGGACAGAAACGGTGAAGCAGAATTACGATGGTAACATCATCTGGATCAGGGACGATCATACCCATACCTTTGAACCGGCTTCCGCAGAACCCACCTGTACCGAGCAAGGCTATCACGGTCAGCGTTGTTCCCTCTGCGGTTACATAATCGCAGACGAATATACCAATGCACTGGGGCATGACATGGCAGAAGCCACCTGCACACAGCCCAGCACCTGCCGTCGGGAAAACTGTGGCTATCAAGAAGGCCGTGTGGCGGACCATTCCTTTGGGGCGCCCTGTTCGATTACCCGAACCTGCAGTGTATGCGGCTATACTGACAATTACGGCGGTGAACGATCTCACACATGGGAAGACCCCTGCCAGACTACACGCACCTGCTCTGCATGTGGTTACAGTGATAATGAAGGCGGGCATCTTTGGGACGTTTCAGATGGCGGCATTCGTTTTTGCTTTAATTGTGGAACGTTTGAGGGAGGATATCGGCTGGATCTGCCGGAAACATCCGACACAATGTGGATCGATACCCCAGAATACCGGACGAAAAATGACGATGGCTCCCGCTTTGCCGTTATCAAAGGCACAGACGCGAAAGTCCTGATTTGCTATACCTACAATCTCCCGCCTATGTACAGTTCCCAATCCCGATACCCCACCGGCATGAAGGTCTGGCGTTTGACATTTGAAGAAGACCGCTATACCGCCACACCGGTGGCAGAGCTGGAAAACATCCTGCAGTACGCGGGCAGCTCCATCCGCATCACCGGCACCAAGGGCATCCGCATGATCACCGCCATCGACAAGAGCAAAAAAGACGCGCTCACCGGCAAGGGTCTTGCCGGCTACAAGCTGATAGAATACGGCACCGCGCTGTGCTGGGCCAAGGATCTGAAAGGCGGCAAACCGATGGTTCTGGGACAGGACTATGTAAAATCCAACTACGCCTATAAAAAAGGTGTTGCCGACCCGATCTTTGCCAAAACAGAGGATACGATCCAGTACACCAATGTGCTGGTTGGCTTCACGCTGGACCAGTGCAAGAATGACATTGCCATGCGGTCTTACATGATCCTGGAAGACAAGGACGGTACTCAAATCACTATTTATGGCGGTATCGTCTACAGAAGCATCGGCTATATCGCCTACCAGAACCGGAGTGTTTTCAAACCCGGTACAAGCTCCTATGAGTATGTTTGGGAGATCATCCGCAAGGTCTACGGTTCCAAGTACGACGCGGAATATATGGGTTAAGGAGGAGTGCATATGAAGAGAATATTAGCCATCCTTATTTGCATGACACTGTTACTGGCAGGCTGCGGTGAGAAACCTCTGGAAGTAACCGTTAACCCTACCGTACCTTCCACTGCGCCTACCACCGCCCCTACTACCGAGCCTACAACTGAGCCTACCACCGTCCCCACGGAAACAGAACCTCCTGTGCCGGAAACCCTGCCTGCCACCGCGCTGGCGGACCGCACCGAGGTGATTCTGACCACCCTTGACCGGAGTGCCGTGGTGGAGATCGCAGGCGAATACGAAGAAGACTACTACATTGTTCAGGTGGCCGAGGGCTACGGCCTGATAGAAAAGCGCCTGATCCGGTTGGACGGCACGGAAGGCTACGAAGGCTGGACCGGCTATGCCGCCTACGGCTCCAAGATCTACACCAACTACCACCTGCTGCCCGGCGGCGAGCAGAAGCTGAGCACCAACACCAAAATCGCCGTAGTGGATGATCTGGACGGCACTTTGGTGGTTCAGACGGAGGGTGGCATCGGCTACATGCGCGCCAAGGAGCTGAGCCGCAGCTACATCCAGCCTTCCCCCTCCGGCGGCTCCGGCAGCGCTGACGGCGGCGATATCACCCTTGGCGGCGATAACGGGATCATGAACTTGTCCACCTTCCTTCCCCAGAGCGGCAGCGTTTCCGGCAAGGGAACGGTTCTGGCTGATGAAGCAGAGATCATTCTGGGTTGGTTTGACCGCGGCGAAGCGGTAGCCATCATCAACGAGGAAGGCTTCCTGGAAGAAAAGGAAGGCTGGTACGGCATCTACCACGAGGGTCTTTACGGCTATGTCCGGCAGAGTCTTCTGCGCAAGGACGGTGTGGAAGCTTACACTCCGTGGAACGGCTATGCCAAGTATCAGGCACAGCTTTTCGATCACTACTATCTAAGCGGCGAGCCTGTCAGCAAGCTGTCCTCCAACGCGGTCGTGGAAATTCTGGAGGATCTGGGTCACTGCTATCTGGCCACCAGCGGCAATCATACCGGCTACATCGCCAAGGATATGGTCAGCGAAACCAAGATCAATTACAACAGCGGCAACAGCAGTTCCGGCGGCGACTGGACGCCCCCTGCCCTGTAAGTAAAAAACGGACTCCCACTCGGGACAATGTCATTAAGTTAACAAAATAGCTGTCATTCTGAGGAACGAAAGTGACGAAGAATCCCCTCTTTAGGAGGGGGGATCCTTCGACTTCGCTGGCGCTTCGCTCAGGATGACAGCTTAACTTAATGACATTGCTCACCCGGGAGTCCGTTTTTGTTTGGTGTGACAAATGATCGCTGTCTGAGCAGAAACCTAAAACGCATGTCATTGCGAGGAGCGGAGCGACGTGGCAATCCCCTTAGATTTCCGGAATCTTTCGGAGATTGCCACGACAGTGTGCGCTACTTATCACAGTGACGTGATAGCTTGGTAGTTACTGCGCTAAATGATCGTTTATGCGGGCAGTGCCCGCAGCCAATACGTGCATAGTGCAGTACTTTTCGTTACTTCCCGTGTCCGTTTGCGGTACCCAAAATTTCTTGTTCGCTATTCGCTCACGAAATTTTGACCGCTGCACACGCTGTGCCTTCCCTTTAT
>JAZRKL010000103.1:0-4375 GCA_045646265.1 Faecousia sp. | reverse complement strand
AGACCACCATTACCAATTTGATTAATCGTTTCTATGATATTGCGGATGGAAAGATCCGCTATGACGGTATCAATATTAATGAAATCAAGAAGGCTGACCTGCGTCGTTCTCTGGGGGTTGTTTTGCAGGATGTCAATCTTTTCACCGGAACGGTGATGGAGAACATCCGATACGGAAATCCGGATGCGACTGACGAGATGTGCATCGAGGCAGCAAAGCTGGCCAATGCCGATGGTTTTATCCGGATGCTCCCGAAGGGCTACAACACCATTTTGGAGGGCGATGCCAGTGGGCTCTCTCAGGGACAGCGGCAGTTGATTTCTATTGCCAGAGCTGCAGTTTCCGATCCTCCCGTGATGATTCTGGACGAAGCCACCTCTTCTATCGATACCCGTACCGAGGCATTGGTGCAGCAGGGCATGGATAATCTGATGCAGGGGCGGACGGTTTTTGTGATTGCCCATCGGCTGAGCACCGTGCAGAACTCCGATGTCATCATGGTTCTGGATCACGGACGCATCATAGAACGCGGTGACCATAACCGATTGATTGCGGAGCAAGGCACATACTATCAGCTCTATACCGGCGCATTTGAACTGGAATAAACTTTGCAGACAAAGAAGAAATCGCATCCGAAATGGGTGCGATTTCTTTTTTACATGTGATTCATTTCCATGATGGCCCCGTAGAGCATAAACGCCCAGCCTGCAACAAGAACCACGATGATCTCGAACACTATCAAAAACAGGAAGAGAGAAAGCACCATTTTCTTTTTGAAAATGATGGTGATCGCTAAAGCTGCGACCGCCATAGCCATCACAACAAGAGAGATGATAAAGCTTGCCATGCTACGTCCTCTTTCGCAGCTCCACGATAAATGTATTGATATCATTTTTGCTTTCGGCCCAGATTTTCCCCTTATGCTGTGACACGATGTTCTCCGCAATGGAAAGGCCCAGGCCAAAGCTGCCGTCCCGACTTCGTGCCTTGTCCATGCGGTAGAAGCGCTGGAATATCTTTTTCAAATCCTCCTGCGGGATCTCTTTGCCGGGATTGGACACCTTCAACTGACATTTCCCCGATCCACTGCTATACAGACGCACCGTTGTTTCGCCGCCAGGAGAGGAATACTTCTGTGCGTTGTCCAGGAGAATATCTATCAGTTGTTGTAACGCTTGTCCATTCCCGGAAACTGTGATCCCTGGCTCCACCGAGCTTTCCACCGTCAAACCCTTTTCTACAAATACACCCTCAAAGGAGATTGCCGTATCTAAAATCAGTTTGCTAAAGTCCACCGGCTTCATTTGCTGCTTGGTTTGATCTGCATCCGATTTAGCAAGCTCAAGCATTTTTTCCACCAGCAGCTTCATTTGTTGGCTCATCAGAAGGATGCTTTGAGAAAATGTCTTTCGCTCGGCTTCCGCACATTCTTCATTTTGGAGCAATTCGGCATTGGTCATAATCACAGTGAGCGGTGTTTTCAATTCATGGGAAGCATCCGCTACGAACTGCTTCTGCTGGAGCCACGCCGCAGCAACGGGCTTTACTGCCCATTTTGAGAGGAAAATGCTGATTGCGAGAAAGCCAAGGAAACTGAGTACGCCAATGGTCAGCGAGGTTTGGATTAGGCTCTCTAATGTGCGTGTTTCGCTGGACATATCTGAAAACACAAGAACTGTACCCCTTGGTGTTGCTACACGACAAAAACGAAGATGATGTCCCTCCACAATCCCAGATTCACGCCGACTGCCAACAGACTCGTCGATCAGGTCTTTCAAAAACTCTTTGTCGGAAAGATCATAGTAACCACCACCGGTAGATACAAGTTCGCCCTTCATACCGAGCTGAAGGGTGAAATAGGGCAAGCGTAAATCTGGCGACTTCTCATTTGGCCGCCCCAATCGAAACGGGTCTACCGCAATAGATTTCATCATGCTAATACTCTCGTTTTCCAGATTGGTCTTTGTTGAGTTATATACTAATCCGAAAATGATGCACAACATGATCGTTACCATTGTCATGTTGATAATGACAAATTTGATTTGCAGTTTTCGTATCATTCTTCCACCGCCTCTACAATGTACCCAAGGCGTCGCTTTGCCTCGATACGGATATTGGAACCGATGTGGGCCAGTTTTTTTCGGAGCAGGCCAACATAAACCTCAACATGGTTTTCTACGGCATTGGAGTCAAAGCCCCATACACGACACAGAATCAGCTCCTTTGGAAGTATCTGTCCATAAGAGGACATAAGGAAGCGCATAACATCAAACTCTTTTGCCGATAAGCGAATGTGGTTGCTTCCGCAGTTCAGCGTACAGGTAGAGAGGTCAAGAGAGGTATTTCCCAAAACCAACTCATTCACCTGTGGCCCTTGTCTGCGGAGTAAAGCGTTGATACAGGCCAGCAACTTCCGGCTGTCAAAAGGTTTGGTTAAGTAATAGTCAGCGCCTGCATTCAAGCCTTCGATCTCGTCCTCCAGCTCCGATTTTGCTGTCAGCATCAAGATAGGCGTACCGCACCGGTCAGTACGAACCTTACGAGCTACTTCATATCCATTCATTTTCGGCATCATTACATCCAAGATCAGCAAATCATAGATTCCGGTTTCGGCATAGGCAGTTCCATCCTCACCATTATAGACACACTCCACTTCAAAACCCTTGCTCTGCAGCAGTGCTTTTAGGGAATCGGCTAACAGAACTTCGTCCTCAATTACTAATATTTTCATAGGGAACCCTCCCATAGTATTGTTTCTTCCATAATAAAGGGGAAAGTTGAATAGAAACTGAACGAACTGATAAATTCACAAAACTTTCATAAACTGGCGAGTTTTTCTTCAGTATTCATTCAGCGGAGAATGGTATTTTTAATCGCGAAATCCAAACATAGATTTGGCATTTCCTGATGTGTTTGCTATGCAAAACCGATGCCATGGCAAATGCTATGGATAAGCCAACGGGGTTTGCAAAGAAACCGGCAACGCATCTGCACTAATTTACTTGCGCCCTGCCCAAAACGGCGGGCAGGGCCAAGACCAAACTTTCGCTCCTGGGCGTGGTTGGCACCGGAATATCAATAAGAAAGGACATCTCATCATGGATACCATCATTGAAAAAGCAGCCAAAGGAAACCGAAGTGCGCTGACACAGCTCTATGAAGGGAATAAACAGGATATTTATTTCCTGTGCCGCGCATTGCTCCGAAACAGCGAGGCAACTATGCCCGCAGCAAAATGGTCGCTGAAGTCTGCATTTCAGGCCGTAGCCAGAGGCGAAGTGCAAACAGAGGAAGCCTTTTCCACCTACGCAGTAAAACAGGCCGTGAGCTACTGTAAAAAGGACATCACCAAAAAGGATAATCGAGCTTTCAAGCTCCCACCGCAGAAGAACTTCCATATCAGCCATATCAACGAGCATTATATTGATTCCAATGCCAACGCGGTTGATAACTATATCAACAGTCTGCCCGCAACTCAACGGTTTGCGCTTGTTTTGCGGTTACTTGGTGTTTTGTCCGACAATCAAATTGCAAGGGCTATCGGCCTTGACATAGGCAGCGCAGATATCCTGAAAGCTGCGGAAACGGAAAACCTTGGTAAAGTCTATCGTGCGCTTCGAGCTAAAGAAATCTTTTGTTTTGCGCCCACCATGGAGCTTCTCACTATGGCGTTTGATGATGCCTTATCGCAAACCCATATCCCCGATGAACTGGACAAATATATTGCCGACTATATCAATGCGGTGTCCGCTCCTGCGGAAGAAGCAGCCAAGAGCAAGCTCAAGATATACTATATGGCCTCCGCAGCCATTGTTGTTATTGCCATTATTTTAATCGCTGTATTGGCAGGAGGCAACAACGATACCCCTGTTGGTGAGGACGATCCTGCCGGAACTGTCACCTCCACCGATGCGGAACTGACGGATGATGAAATCGACGATGCTCTGAGCAAGGCTACTACGGATTCCATTCTGGATATTGAATCAACTGATGAGGACATACTGGATGAGGATTCTGAATCCGGTTCCGACGCAGGAGCTGAAGCTGCTGTTTTGGATGCTTCCCTGACTTATTACGCAGATATTGCAATTCAGGACTATGGCACGATCACCGTTCAGTTGGATCAAGTATCGGCCCCCATTACCACTGCAAACTTTGTATCCCTTGCCGAAAGTGGGTTCTATGATGGTCTGACTTAAGTCGGATCGTAGCCATGTCGTTCTGTGAGCCAAGGAGTTGGTGAGTTTAATTGTCTTCCTAAGACCGCTTGGCCTCCGACTTCTATGGCACGATCACCGTTCAGTTGGATCAAGTATCGGCCCCCATTACCACTGCAAACTTTGTATCCCTTGCCGAAAGTGGGTTCTATGATGGT
>JAZRKL010000102.1:0-18085 GCA_045646265.1 Faecousia sp. | reverse complement strand
CTTCCAGATCCTCACAGGTGACAGGCTCACCGGTACGGGAGTAAGCAACGACGACCTTGCCGATACGAGCACGCAGGTCAGCCAGGTCCTTAGCAACAGCCAGGATAGCCATCAGCTCGGAACCAACAGCGATACCGAACTTGGACTCCATCATGAAGCCATCCAGACCGCCGCCGATACCGATGATGATGTTACGCAGAGACTGTGCGCAGAAGTCGATGATCCAGCCCATCTCGACGCGCTTGGGGTCGATGTCCAGACGGCGCAGGCCCTTGGACTCCAGCCACTCGTCGGTGTTGTTGCGCTCGTGCTGCATACGTGCGGTCAGAGCGACCATAGCCAGGTTGTGAGCGTTCATGATATCGTTGATATCACCGGTCAGACCCAGGGAGAACTCGGTCATGGGCATCAGCAGAGCGTTGCCGCCGCCGGCTGCGGTACCCTTAACGTTCATAGTGGGGCCGCCGGAGGGCTGACGCAGAGCGCCGCCTGCGTTCTTGCCGATGTAGCCCAGGCCTTCGATCAGACCCAGAGAAACGGTGGACTTACCTTCGCCGAAGGGAGTGGGGGTAACAGCGGTAACTTCGATGAACTTGCCGTCGGGCTTGTCCTTCAGACGGTTCATAACCTTGATGAAGTCGATCTTGGGGGTCTTGCCGTAGGGAATGATTTCCTCTTCCAGCAGGCCCAGCTTCTGACGGAAGAAATCAACGGGGGGCAGAGTCTTCTCTGCTTCCTCAGCGATCTGCCAGTCAGCGAACTGAGTGGGGTCCAGCTTTACAAAGCCTTTTTCGTCTACGTACTTGCCATTTTCGTCAAAAACGATTGCCATAGTAGGTATTCCTCCTTGTTTTTAAGGTGCCGTTTAGGGCACAATTTTTGATAAATTTATTTATACCTCCGCAATGTCAGCCGCGTCACGGATCAGACGCATGACCTTGCCGGTGAGTACACTGTTCATAACCGCCTCTTCAAATTCGGGGGTGTAGTATTCCTTCAGCTGCTCCATGGTCAGATTGTTCTGCCGGCCGATGACAGCCAAAGCCTGTGCCAGCTCTTCCTGGGTGGGAACGATCTTTTCCAGCTCCACGATCTTCTTGATGGCGGCCTGGTTGCGAAGGGCAGCCTCCGCAGCGGGGTGGGCATCCTTACGCAGATCATTTACATTGGTATTCATAAACTGGCAGTACATTTCCAGATTCAAACCCTGGCGGGTAAGCTGAGCTTCCAGCACCTTCATCTGCTCGTCAACGGCAGCTTCCAGCTCTTCATCGGAAATGGAGAAATCCAGAGTAGCCGCAGCCTTGCGCAGCAGCTGATCCTGCAGGTCCATCTCGCCACGCTCATCGGCATAGGACTGCATGCTCTGGCGAAGTTTTTCACGCATTTCTTCCAGCGTATCGCACTGGCCTACTTCCTTAGCAAAGGTATCGTCCAACTCATAGGCGGTTTTGACACGTATCTGGTGGATCACACATTCAAACTTGGCTTCCTTGCCGGCCAGGTTGGGTGCGTGGTAGTTTTCGGGGAAGGTGACGGTAACGGTAACGGGTTCTTCCACCACTTTGTCCAGCAGCTGCTCTTCAAAGCCGGGAATAAACATGCCGCTGCCCAGAACCAAAGTCTGATTCTGTGCGGTACCGCCTGCAAACTGCTCACCATCACAGAAGCCTGCGTAATCCAGGACAACTTCATCACCGTTCTCGGTGGGGCGGTCGGTGATCACAGCGATGCGGGGATTCTGCTGCAGCAGACGCTGCAGGTTGCGGTCCACCTCTTCACCGGTGACGGTGTGGCGGCTTAACTGGCCGGAAAGGCCTTTATAAGTAAATTCCATAAGTAACCTCAAACGCAAAATGCGTAATCATAAAAATAGGAGTGAATTGCTACAATTCTCCACCTATCATTCTATCATAATCTATGGATAAACGCAACGGCTGTTTCAGCTTTTTTGTAAATCCGTGGGATTTCTTTTGACAAAAGCCGGGGAATTTCTGCCAAAAACCAAATCCAGTAGGGATTATACATATTTTGCTTGCAAAAACCAATATAGTTATGATATTTTATTTATAGTTTATATCTATAGATCAAAGAGGTAGACAAATGAACTATAACTATCTGCGATATTTTTCTGTGTTGGCACAGGTAGAACACTATACATTGGCGGCAGCACGGCTGGGAATTTCCCAACCGTCCCTCAGCAGCGCGATTCATAATCTGGAGACGGAGCTTGGCGGTGTCAAGCTGTTTGAAAAAGTCGGCCGCAATATCCGCCTGACGGAAGAGGGACGTTTTTTCCATGAAAAGGTAGATGCCGCCCTGCGGGAGTTGAATTCTGCTTCTATGCTGCTGCGGGACAGTATGGCCAGCGCACCGGTGGTTATCCGGATGGGTGTGGTATCCGGAACGCTGCGCGGAACTGTGGCGGAGCAGATCACGGAGTATATCCGGCAAAATGACCGGATTCGTTTCCGCATCACGGAAAGCTCTGCGGAAGAACTGATGGATCTGGTGCGTCAGGAAAAACTGGACATGGCCATTGTGGACACTACTGATCGGGACCGTAGCCTGCACTTCAGAAAACTGGGCCAGCGGAATTTCTATGTGGCAGTACCGAAAACGCATATGCTGGCCGGATTGCCGGCAATTACCCCGCAGCAAATCTCTCATGAACCGCAGATCGTTTTTAATTATAATGTAGAGAGTATTTTTGGGCAGTGGGCCAGTGGTCTGCCCACAGAAGAACATATTATCTGCACAGTGAATACGGCACAGGCGGCGCTGGATCTGGTAGCTGCCAAGGCGGGTATCAGTTTGCTTTCTGAGGATTGTGTCCACCCCCGGGAGGGTGTCTGTTTTGTACCTATCAAAAACTGGTATCAAGCGCTTTACATGTGTATCCTCTATGATAAATGGCTGGAACCGCCGGTTTGGGGATTTGTGGAGGAACTGGTCAAAATCATCCGCAATCAGGAAAAAGAGCGGCCTGCAAGCGGATATTCGGTATAAACAATACCCGAGCGTGCGGCAACACGCTCGGGTATTTGAATTATTTACTCATAAACCGTTCCAAAAACAGGCGCTTTTGCCGGTGGTCCAGGGAATTGACAGCCCGTTCCATCAACTGACACCATTCAGCTGCGGTCATGTGGCCGTCCATGCCGGTGGTCAGATAGGTGCAGGCGGAAAACCGTTTGTTTTTAAAGCTGGCAGCAAACGGTTTTTGCACACCCATTGCCAATGCGTAGGGGGCCATGGCAAAAAAGTAGTCAGGATCGGCTTTGGTGATCCGGTGTGCATCTTTTGGGGAAAGACGCTTCAAATATTTTCTAAATCCCAAAAACTGGGACACTGTCTGACGGCCCAAAGAGGTTCTGCGACCGCCATAGGCGCAGGCCAGACCGCATAAAAGCTGCGCCGCGGACACGCAAAGGCTCACGTTCCAGATACCGGCCATGGTGCCAAGCAAGCTCCAAAAAATTGCAAGGCCCAACCCTAATATGAGAGCGGTCTTGTCGTGCAGGTGCAGACCCTTGACCCAATCCTGCATCAGCCAGGCGCTGATGGCACCCAGAACCGCCAGTACCGCAATTAAGAAGATGCCAAGAAGGGCATTGCCCACAATAGCGCGTCCAAGAGAAATGCCGCCGAGCAAACCGATACCTGCGCAAAGAATCCGGAAGCCTTTGGGGTTGCCGGAGGAACGTTTATACAGATCCCGGGTATTGGCAGAACCGGCAGCGACTTTGCGGCACAGGCTGGCATAGTGGTAACCGGTACCGTCGATATAGCGGCGCTTGCCGAACAGAGTGCGGAAAATATGCACTTCTTCCGGATCTCTTTCATTTCCCATATCCATCCGCTTGTGCAGCGTGACACGGCCGCTGTCGCCCACATGGATCAGTATGTAGCCAAGCTGTGCCCAGGAAAAGACCATCATGGTCAAATCGTTGCCGTATCCCGTGAGCAAACCGGAAAGCTCGCCGGCGGTGTAGCCTTCGGGCGGGACGGCACTGCGTCGGGACAGGAAGGGAAGGCTGCGCAGAAAAATTGCCCAATAGACTGCGGCAAAAACAGCAAGCACGATCATCAGGATCTCTTCCACACCCATACGCCACTGGCGGACAGGGTTTTGCGGGAAAACCTCGTCGGAAACTTCCATGCGCATAGTCAGCGTTTCCCGGTCTTTCAGTTCGGCTGTAACGGTTCCGGTAATACTGGTTCCGTCAACACGGAAATCCAAACTGGATTCAATGGTCTGGCTGTAATAACCGCTGGTAAAAACGGGGTTGCGGATGATCTCGCCGGGGAGGGAGATGGAAAAGCTAAGCCCGTTGATCGGATGGTTAAAACCGGAAAGTAACGGCAGTGTCAAAAAAAGCTTACCGGAATCATCGTAATCGACCACACCTGTCAGAGTATACTGCAGGCGGATGGTAAAATCACCGGTCACATTACCCAAAACAGAGGAGAGCTTGATGTTGCGCAAATCACCGCTGTGGGTCGTCCGGGCGGGTTTGCCATTGACTGTGATACTCTTTGCGTTGGAAGGCAGGGGGAACAGCAGATTCTGTTCACCGGACTCCACATGGATCTGCAGATCCATCGTTACAAGACAACTGCTGTCGGAGGAGACGGTGGCGGTAATGGTACCGCTGGTGATACCGGTAGCGGCAGAAACGGTGACCGCAAGGGACAAAACCAGTATAAGTGCCAGCACAGCAGCAGCGGTCTTTCGCATAGATATCTCCTCCTTTCATTTTTTGAACAATTCATTTTATCATATACATTATAAAAAAGCAAGTTACTTGCGGGTTCTTACAGTGTAGGTATATGATAAATGATCATTTACACGCGCAACCATCGTTGCGCAATTCAAAATTCAAAATGCAAAATTCAAAATTAAGGAGTCGGCTTCGCCGACTATTTAAAATCATTTGCGTCAGCAAATACCACAATTTTGCATTATGCATTATGCATTTTGCATTTGGCCTTTAGGCCGCTAAACGATCCTTTACAGCGTTAGGAACGAGCCATGCATTGCAGCAGGACAGAATGTTATGCTTCACAGGAATCTTTGGATTTGTCCGATTCGTTTTTAAGAATTCTGGGGGTTGTGCAAAGGGAATTTTTGTAGTAAAATAATGCGGTAATCGATCAAGGAAGGAGGCGTAGTATGTCTTTTGAAATGGATGAAATGAACAGACGGCGCCAGGAGCGCCAGCAGAGGCAGAAGGAACGCCTCCAACAGGAAAAGAAAACCAGGACCCGCTTGCTGATCGCAATGGCCGTGTTGCTGCTTTGCGGCGTCCTGATTCTGGCAGTGGGTTTGAGAAAACCCGGAGACGCACCCAAGGAAACAACAGCGGTTACAACTGTACCTCCTGTTGACACACAGCCGACACAGACCGAAATTCTGGAAGCGGAAACTGTGGTTACTTTTGTTGCAGCCGGTGATCTGAATGTGACCGATGCGGTTGTAGCCGCCGGCGGCGCTTCCTATGATTATACCAATGCGTTTGTAGACGTGCTGCCGTTGCTGGCGGAGGCAGATTTGACGGCAATGAATTTTGAGGGAAATGTCTGTGGCATGCCGTACGGCAAAGATTCTGCGCCCCAGCAGCTTTTGGCCGCCTTAAAGGGTGCCGGTGTGGATATGCTGCAGTTGGCCAATTCCAAGGCGATTAACCGGGGTGTGGCCGGATTGAATACCACCGTACGCAATGTTCGGGCAGCCGGCATGGCAAGCGTGGGCGCTGTGGCGGAGGGGGAAGCCCCGGGCGCTTATGTGATCCGTTATGTGCGGGGTGTAAAAATTGCTATCGTTGCCTTTACCAAGGGTATGGACGGCATGGCAATGCCCGCAGGCAGTGAAGGTCTTGTTAACATTTTATATAATGACTACGCAAGCACCTATAAATCCGTCAATACCAAGGCGGTCACCCGGTTACTGCGTGAGGTTGAGGCCGAAACACCGGATATCACCATAGCGATGCTCCATTGGGGAAGCGAATACAGCGATGTACACAGTAAGTCCCAGGTGGCCATTCGGGATCTGATGTTCTCGGAAGGTGTGGATGCCATTATCGGATCCCACCCCCATTATGTACAGGAAATTGCCTTTGATAAAGATAAGGGCACCTTTGTGGCCTATTCTCTGGGCGACTTCTTTGGCGACGGAACCCGTTCCGGCACGGCTTATTCGGTGATATTGGAGCTGGAGATCACCAAGGACAACACCACGGGCATCACCAAGGTGACGGATTTTAATTATACTCCGATCTATACGGTGCAGGACGACGCGGGTTTGCTTCGGGTGGTGCGCCTGAATGAAGCACTTTTTGCCTATGAAGAAAGACGGGTCGGTTGTGTAAGCACGGAAACCTATGAGAGCATGCTCTATGGACTCCAGAGAATCGAATCCCGTATCAACCCGGAAGAAGCAGAAGAATAAGGTCGCTGCTTAGAAGCGGGCAAAAATAAAAAAAGTACGGGCGCGTTGCATTGCTGCAACGCGCCCGGTTCGTTTTATAGGGGAAATTAATTGCCGGCCTTTTCACTGCCGTTGCTCTTTGGTCTGCGGCGACGGTAATAATGATGGCGGGGCTTTTTGGGTTCTTTGGGTTCTTCGGCTTCGTTTTGTGCTTCCACAGCTTCCAATTTCTTTGCCGGTTTTTTCTCCTGAACCTCAGCGGCACTTTGTTGTGTTTCCTCCGGCGCTTTGGCCTTTCTGTTTCTGCGGCGTTTGGTTTTCTGCTGGGTATCTATGGCTTCTTCAACAGGCGCTTCCGGTGCGGCAGGAGCCGGCTCTTCTACAATTGCTTCGGTGCTGTATCGGAACCGGATGGGATCCAAAAATGCCTCTTCCTGCTGCTCCGGTGTTTTTGCCCGTTTGCCCTTTCCGGAAATGGGCGCAAGATCGGCAGGAATGGGAGGATCGTTCTTCTTTGCCTTACCGCTGCGCAGAACGGCGATCTCTTCGTTGGAGAATACACCAATCACCTCAGGACGCTCTTCCATGCGAACCTTTACCCGCTGACGCAGCAGATCCAGTTCTACTACCGTGCCGCGGCCTTCGGGAGTATCCACGAAGGATTCCAGCTTGGGGCTGGTGCGAATCAGATCTTCGTAGGCGTCCTGCTCGTATTTCAGGCAGCACATAAGCCGTCCGCAGGTGCCGGAAATCTTGGTGGGATTCAGACTCAAATTCTGGGTTTTGGCCATTTTGATGGACACCGGCTGGAAATCGTCCAGGAAGCTGGCGCAGCAGAAGGGCCGGCCGCAAATACCCAGACCGCCAACCATCTTTGCTTTGTCACGGACACCAATTTGGCGCAGTTCAATGCGGGTATGGAACATGCTGGCCAGATTTTTTACCAGCTCCCGGAAGTCCACCCGCTCATCGGCGGTAAAGAAAAAGAGGATCTTACTGCCGTCAAAGGCATATTCCGCGGAGACCAGCTGCATATCCAGTTGGTGTTCTTCAATCTTCTTTAAGCAGGCTTCGTAGGCCTGTTTTTCTTTTGCCCGGTTTTCCTCCATGATTCGTTCGTCCTGGGCGGTGGCGATCCGCAGCACGGGGCGCAGAGGGGATACCACATCCTTGGTGCTGATATGGTGGTTGCCGCCGACGCAGAAACCAAATTCCGGCCCCCGGGCGGTGTCAATGATCACATGGTCGCCGGCTTTGCAGGCAATGCCGTTGGGATCAAAAAAGTAGATTTTCTGTCCGGGACGGAACTGAATATCCACGACTTCTGCCGTGGTTTCCTCCGGAGCAAGCGTAATATTTTCTTCCATGGTATTCTCCTTATTATCTCAGGGCCCACACCAGATAACCGCAGATCGCGCCGGTGGAAACATTACCCTGTGCATATTCAATGGTTTTTTGCAAATGACTAATAGCCTGCTTCAGCTCCATGGCACTTCTGCCGCTGTTGAGTGCCTGGGCCATGGGCGTGGCAACGGCAAGACCGCTGCGGCAGACAAGGGCACCTTCCAGAAATGTGACCCATTGCTGTAAAACAGGGATCAGTTGATCCCGCTTCCATTTTTCCATAGGTACTAAGACCTGGGCCAGAGCATACGTATTTCTCTGGGAAAAGGCATTGAGAAATTCCACAGTTTGAACGGGCAGATCGCTGCCTTCTTCCAGAATTTCTTTGGCCTGTCCCAAAAAGCCGCCGCTGCGGCTGATAGCCGCCCGAATATCCGCTTCTTCCGCCTGGGAAAAATCTTTGCGCAGCTGCGCAAAGGCAATGTTTTCCGGCAGGGCGTTCAACGCTAACTCCGTGCACCGTGAACGGACCGTGGGCAGCAGTTTTTGGGGATTGTCGGTTAATAGAATGAACACACCGTAAGCGGGCGGCTCTTCCAACACCTTCAGCAAAGCGTTTTGACCGGGAATACCCATATCCTGGGCCCGGGGGAACAGATAAATTTTGTGGTCAGCTTCGTTGGGGCGGATGTAAATATCGGAACGGGCTTCCCGAATCAAGTCTACGGAAACCACCTTCTTTTCCGGATCGTCAATGGTAATAAAATCCGGATGACCGCTGCCCAGAACCTTGCGGCAGGCAGAGCAGCTTCCGCAGGGTTTGTCCTCGCTTTTACAGAGAATGGCAGCAGCCAGAAGCTTTGCCAATGTCCGCTTTCCGGATCCGGCAGGACCGGAGATCAGATAGAAATGGGAGATCCGGCCCCGGTTTATGGAGCTGCGAAGGTTATCCTTCAGCCGCTCATTTCCCAACAGGCCTTCAAAACCCATAGAAACCTCCAAATACTAGGTACTATTCCATACATCAAAAGATATGCCACGGCGCGTCAGCGCCTAAGGCTCCTTGTGTAAAAAATTGAGGAATTGACAACCCCTCCGTGCAAAATCAAAGATTTTGCCCACCACCCCTTACACAGGGGAGGCTTTAGCGATCCCTCGCTTAACCCCACAGGGCGGACAGCATGGGAATGATCTGCTTTTTACGGCTCATGATCTTGGGCAGGAAGGCCGTATTTTCCTTGGGTGTGACATTGAATGCCTGCTGGATAGTCTCGTCGTCGCCCAGGTAGATGATCTGGGTACCTTCCAGCAGCACATCGGTGAGCATCAGGATCATCATATTGTACTCGTTTTCAGCGGAAGCCTTCTTCATCAGCTGCAGGAATTCATCCTTGCGCTCCAGCATCTTGGGACTGTCCACGCAGGTAATCTGGGCAACGGCCAGATCGTAACCGGCAATGTGGAATTCTTTGAAATCAGAGAACAAAAGATCCTCAGCAGTGCGGTTGCCAACAGAGGCGGAGAAAATCTCCTTGCCCAGCTCTTCCAGAGAAATGTTGGCAATACGGGCCATGCGCTCGGCGGTACGAACATCCCGTACGGTGCAGGTGGGGGATTTAAACATAACGGTATCGGACAAAATAGCGGCGGCCATCATACCTGCCATAGCGGCAGAGGGCATCAAACCACGGTCCTGAAACATACCGGCGATGATGGTATTAGTGGAGCCAACCGGCTCGTTGGTCACATAGATGGGGTTGGCGGTCTGGATATCTGCCAGACGGTGATGGTCAATGATCTCCATGATCTCCGCTTCGTCCAGACCGGGAACGGATTGGGAAGCCTCGTTGTGGTCAACCAGAACCACCCGTTTCCGGCGGGGCCGCAGCAGATGGTACCGGGTCAGAACGCCCACGACTTTTTCTTCGCTGTCCAGAATGGGATAGCAATGCTCGCGGTATTTCAGAACCTGCTCTTTGACATCATCCACCCGGTCTTCCAAATGGAAGCAGACCAGATCGTTGGTGCGGCAGATACGGCCGATGGGGTTTGATTGGAAAATCAGCCGTGCGGCCCGGTAAGCATCATAGGGAGTGGAGATGATGCAGGTTTCGGTGGGCATGTCCCGCAGCTCCTCACTGATCTCCGCCTGACACAGAACCAGACAACTGACATTCATTTCCAAAGCACGGCGGATCATATCCGGCTGGTGGCCGCACAGAACAATGGAGTCTTTGGAATTAAACAGCAGATTTTCCCGCTCCTGGGGCAGGGCAATGGTGACCTCACCGGAAATGGTGTCGATGCTTTCGCCGGCAATATTCAAAACCTTGCCTTCCAGAGTGGAAAGAACATTAAAAAGGGGGACGCTGTCCAGAACACCGGCGGAAACCAGAGCCATGTTGTAGTTCGCCACATCTTCCCGGGAGAGCATACCGAACAGGGTGCCGTCTTCGTTGGCCACGGGAATAGCGGATATATTCTTGTGTTCCGTCAGCCGCTTCCATGCACGGCCGATGGTCACAGTAGCGCCCAGTACAGGGGGGGTATCAAAATCCAGATCCTTTACCTGGGTGTACATGTTGTAGATACGCTTGGGTGCCTGAAAACCGAAGCGGTCCAGAACGATCTGGGTCTCGTCGGAAACACGGCCTAAACAGGCAGGTTCGTATTCCCGGTCACCAACAGCGTTGCGCAGTGCGGCATAGGCCATGGCGGCAACGATGGAGTCAGTATCGGGATTGCGGTGTCCGGTAACATAAATAGGATCCATAAATTACCCTCCTATAAATAATCAGAATCAGAGGTGCGTGATCGTAATTTCTCCGGCCAGGCTTTGGTGGAAGAATGTGGACACCCGGTCTGCGGTCATACCTTGTCCAATGGCCCACATCAGCTTGGTCATGGCAGCTTCCGAGGTCATGTCTCGGCCCTGGATAACACCAAGCTGCAACAGTTTGTTGCCTACTTGGTATACCCGAAGATCGGAGCTGTCATACAGACACTGGGTGGTGACCACCACACTGATTCCGGCATTCACGGCCTTTTGAATGCCGTCGAGACCTTCGTTAAGCACATTGACACCGCCAAGGCCGAAGGCTTCAATGACGATACCCTTGTACCCCATGGAAACCAGTGCTTCAAAGATAGCGGGGGAGATACCCGGTGTCAATTTGAGAAGAAACACATCTGTGCTGATATCGGTTTTCAGCTCTGTGGGGCCATTTTGCACAGGCAGCGCACCGGGATTGATCACAAGGCCCTGATTGCTGACAATGCCAACATACTTGGCATTGACGCTTTCAAATGCGGAAAAGCCGGAAGCTCTTACCTTGACGGCACGGCAGCCGCGCATAACCTTCCGGTCAAAGGCCAGAAAAATACCGGGGTGGCCGGAAGCGGCCATGGCAAAGGCGGTCCGCAGATTATCAGGACCGTCGGAAAGAATATCAGCCAAAGGAAGCTGCGAACCGGTGAAAACTACAGGCAGGTCAATGTTAGGCAGCATAAAGGTGACAGCAGACGCGGTGTAAGCCATGGTATCTGTGCCGTGGGACACCACAATACCGTCATAGCCGCCCCGCAGTTCGTAAATATAGGTGGCGATCCGCTGCCACTCCTCCGGACGGATATTGGAAGAATCCAGGCACATCACATCTTTGACGGTGATGGTATAGTAGGAGCGAAGCTGATTCAGTTCCCGCTCCATAACCTGGGATCTTTGGGGCTCCAGACCCTCGCCTCCGGGAAGTGATGCAATGGTGCCGCCAGTGGTCAGCAGCAGGATATGTTTCTTTTGTTCCATTTGTGCCTCCAAAGGCCATCCCAATCACATGGGCGGAATTTCTCTATTTTTTATTATACCGAAAACCCAGTAAAATAGCAAGCAGAAATCTGCACAGACAGACTATGTGTTATAATTTGACTGCTTTTTGAAATGGATTATCAAATAAAGAAATCTAAAATAATGGGTACAGGAAGAATAAAAGGCTTCTTGACAGGAACGCAGAAAAGACACTGGCAGGGCAGCGACAATAACAGGTTTTATAAATCAAACGAAACGCACCTGCTTTTTTGCAGGTGCGTTGTTGATTACTTGGAAAAAGAATCATTTATTTGAGCAGAAACCTAAAACGCATGTCATTCTGAGCGACCTAAGGGAGTCGAAGAATCCCGTTCTCCGAAAGAAAAACTTTGTAATTGTTTCTGGGTAAGCGTTAATCAAGGGACTTCAAGTACACGGACAAAAGCTGTATTGCGGTGTGTTTGTCCTTGGGGTTGCATGCGCTGAGACGTACCCATAAATCATCAAGTATTGCATTTTGACTAGAACTTTCTGCTGTTAAGACTTCGTCCGGTGTAATATGAAGAACATTGCAAATACGAAGAATTGTATCAATCCGCATATTAACGGTACCACGCTCAATATCGGCGTAGGTGCGGTCTGATAGTCCAGCAGCCTCTGCAACCTCTGCTTGGGTTAGACCAAGGCGTTTACGGATTGCTAAAAGGCGGTTGCCTATGACATGAAAATCAAAAATAAGCATTATAAATCCCCCTTGTTGCGCTATACAGGAATTATAGTTCCTAATTCCGTTGACAAACAGGAACTATATATGTATAATCAAAGGAAGGATAGTTCCTACTACAAGGTAGAAAAAGGAATATTCTAGTTAAAACATGTATTGCGGAAAGGGAGAAAGATATGGAAAATAATTGTGCGCAGCAGGGTACAACAAGCGTACAGGAAAGAACAAAATTCTGTAAGCATTGTGGAGCGAAAATTCCCGAGGTTGCTGTGATTTGTACACATTGTGGTTGCCAAGTGGAAGAGATAAAAAACCACGAACAGCCCAACATCGTTATTAATAATGCAAATACCAGTTCTAACGTGAACACTAATAACAATATGAATCCGGCAATGTTCGGAGTGAGGGTCAAGAATAAGTGGGTAGCCTTCCTCCTTTGCCTTTTATTGGGTTACTTTGGAGCGCATAAATTCTATGAAGGCAGAATTGGTGCAGGAATCCTCTACCTGTTTACCTTTGGTATTTTTGGTATTGGTTGGTTAATCGATTGCATTGTTTTGCTTTGCAAACCCAATCCTTATTATGTACGGTAATTAGCAAGCGCACCTGCTTTTTTGCAGGTGCGCTTAGTTTAATTATCGTCCAAAGAATTTTGCCTTGTATGCCAGTATCTGTTGTTCAGTGTTCTTCAATGCAGACGTCCTGTCTGTATCTGCTGCCAGCGCCTGGCTGTGAAGTTCTGTCAGCTTTTGATAGCCCGGGTAATAGTGATCCATTAAGAATCTGGTATATTTTACGAGCCGGAAACTGCCGAATACAAAGTAGTCTGTATCTGTTCTGCGGCTTACTGCTACAGACATCTCGCTTTTGATTGCAGGCAGAATTCCTTCACGGTCTTTTGCGAATGCGATAGTGAAGTGGACATTAAAGAGGGTATCCACTTTGGTAAAGCTGTGGGAATCGGAAGCACCTACTACAGGGATGCGAAGTCCGGTTGCCCTCAGATCTGCCCACAGTGCGGTTGTCAGATTGTCGCCGTCCTGCGGATTACCTGCCAGCACTTCCAGTGCATCAAAATGGCTGTTTTGCCAGCTATAGATCAGATCCTGGGATTGCACATGGTATTCGTCACCGTAGATCCAGAAGGGATGGGCCATAACTGCCAGACCACCACCTTCGTGAATTTTATCCGCTATGTATTTCCGCCATGCGCAGGCACCTGGATCCGTATCAGCAGGGAATTCCATTTGCTGTTTCAATTGCTCCACTTCACGGCCTGCCCGATCGTGGTCTTCCTCAATGTAGTCGTTTACGCTGAAGCTTCCACCCAAGTTCACAATATGGAAGTAGCCCATGCCGCGGTTATGCACTTCCTCTGCCCGAATCACGGTAAACTGATCCGTCAGCTTTTCAATAGCTTCTTTTGCTTCTAAAGAAGGATACATCTTATGGTGATCGGTCAATGCGATAAAGTCAAAGCCTGCTTTACGATAGTTTACGGCCACCTCAAAGGGTGTTCCCTGACCGTCAGAGCGGCAGGAATGCAGATGGGTATCACCCTTGAAAACCTGCATACCAAACAGATCTGCTTTGACAGCGTAAACCTCCTCTGCCGGTTCTAAGACTGTCTCTCCGATTTTGAAGGACAGCCGGTAGCATTGCTCATGGGGGAAGTCGTAGGCAATGCTGAATGTACCATCACTCTGCTTTTCCATTTCCCGGAAGGGATGACGGTGCAATTCATCAATTCGATATATCGGCGTGTGGGAAACGGTATATTGTTCCATACCAATAATACGCACACTGACGGTTTCACTCACCGGTTTAGCAAACTGGACATGGATCGTTTGACGGCAGCCGGTTTGATATACTTTGGGGAATACTTCTGTTTTCATAGATGCAACTCCTGTTCAGTTGATAGTGAGGTATCCTGTTTGCCGCTTTACCGGTGAAGCAGCACGGTTTTTCCTGTGAATTCCTTTTCACCCAGAATACCTGCTGCTAGCATCTCTACGGTTTCTTCGGACGGGGAACAGTTCATTTCAATGATCGTGGGATCCTCGGGGAAAAAGTTCACGGCAAAATAAGGCGAGCCGTAGTTGACAATCAGCTTTTTCTTTTTATCAAACAAGTGGGATGCCCAGATCAGCATGTGGGGCACACCCCATTCAGAAAGAAACTCGGCGTGGAAATTGAAGATCACCAAATCGTAGTTGGATTGCAGCTTATCAATATCTGCCTGCCAACAAACTCTGGAGGGCACATCATATATATCACGCTGAATTTCAACCTGCATTCCCCGCTTTTGAAGGGCATCCTGCAAAAGTTCAGAGGAATGGCTGGAATTTTGTGTGGCATCGACGATCAGTATGCGATGATACTTGTCGGCAGAAACAGGAAGAAGGGAAATTTTATTTCTGAGACAGCAGATTCCCCGCTCAGTCATTTCCAGAATCTCCTTGTCAATAAACGCCGGATCGGGATCTTCATACTGGTGATGCGCCAACGCATGCAAACGGAAATCCTCCAACCGGCCAATACGCTCCAGAGCATCCTCCAGGCGGCTCAAGGGTATTTCTCCATTTAGGATTGCCTGCTCTATAGCCTCTGCCGCTTCCACAGGGGGCCACAGCAAATGATCAGCGCCAGCTTTAAACGCTTGAACAGTTTCTGCAATCAGGTCACCGGTAGCCATTCCACCCATGATCAGCGCGTCAGTGATAACACAACCGGGGAAACCAAGCTCTTCTTTTAGAAGATCCGTGGTTAATTTTTTAGAATAGGTAGCGATGGGATAATATCCATCAGAACCTTCATTGTCGTAGGAACGAAGGGTCGTATGGGTGGTCATAACACTCATAACGCCCTCTTTTATCATTTCCTGATAGGTATAACCATATGTTTCCATCCAACGGTCAAAGGGAAGAATATTTTCGCCCGGGGACATATGCATGTTCATAAAATGCGTACCCATACCCGGGAAATGCTTTGCTGTGGCGCAGACACCTTGCTCTTGAATACCACGAATCATTTGCCGGTAGATCTTTGCGGTGAGATCCGGATCATCTACAGTGGCACCAATGTATATGAACTCTGACAGGTACATATCGATACAGGGTCCCAGAACACAATCGATACCTTTGTCGTTCATTTGCATACCGATGATTTTGCCGAGGTTATAGGCATCCTCTAAGTTTCGCGAGGCACCAATGGATTGCGTTGGCCGCCAGGTGTTTTTTTGATTCTTGGCAGCGGCACCGTCTGCGACCACCCAGAGCCTTCCTTGACTGGCGGCTTTGCACCGGTTCAGCATTTCATAAGTGGTGGCGGTACCGACTTCTAATCCCTGCGCATCATACAAGGGTTTGGCTTCGCTGTAATACATGCCGCCAACAGGATACTTGCGGAAGAATTCCTCCGGACCGCCGTGGGTATTGATCTCTCGTATCGTTACAATGAATGTTTTGAAGATTTTTTCGCGCAACGAAAGATGGCTGTAATCCATTTAATCAAATCCCTTCAGTGTAATGGGTTAATACACTGTCAATATAGCGCATTTTTCCTTGAGAATCTTAACTTATTATGATAAAATAATTACAGTATATTGATATGGCGGTGATAAAATGGAATGGCCTGTTTTACGCGCGGAAAATGAAATCGATTTTCCCTTCGAGTATCGCTATAACTGTTTTGTGAAAAACGGGGATCTGGTAGGACTCAATCTGCATCGACATGATTATTATGAATTAATATATTTGGAAAAAGCTTCGCAGTCACATTTTGTGGAAGGTAAAACGGTGCAGATTCCCCAGGGAAGTTTGATTTTTATCCGGCCCAATGATCTGCACGCGTTATACAACCCCAAAAAACAAAACGCTGTTCTCCATCATCTTGCTTTTACGGAAAAGTTTGCAAACAGTTTGTTCTCCTTCCTTGATACGGACCTTACCTGGCTTGTACAGACAGAATTCCCCCCGTATGTAATTTTAAATGCGGAAGAAGCGCTGCAAATTCTATCGCTCTTTAAAGAATTGGAAGCGCTGCCAAAGCAGACGGATTTTGTTCGCTTTGTAACGGTAAAAAGGATTCTGGTGCAAATCTTTTCCCAGTATCTGCTGTATGCTTCTATGCCGTTGAAGCAAACGTCGCCTCAATGGCTGGCAGAGGCACGGCGTCTGATGCATTATCCGGAAAATTTTTCACAAGGGTTGGAACGAATGGTACAGATTTCCGGCCGCACAAAGGAACATCTTTGCCGCTCCATGAGGAAATATTACGGGACTTCCGCGTCGGAGTTCATTAATGATTTGCGGTTGACTTATATCGCCAATCAACTTGTAAACAGCGATGCGCATATTTTGGATCTCTGCTACGACAGTGGTTTTTCAAATTTGAGTTGGATGTATACGCTGTTTAAACAGAAATATGGATGTTCCCCAGCGGTTTTTCGGAAAAAGTTTGTTTGCCCGCAATGAATCACACCCCGGAAGCAACTGCTTCCGGGGTGTTGGAGTCTGTCAAAAAACATACCTCGCCGAAGGATTCGGAGGGAAAGATAGTGTGAAAGAAAACCGTCAGGGTTGTCTTTCGCGTTCAATCAAACCGTTTTTCAAACTTTATAAAAGTTTGAAAAACGCAGGCAGCTTGTCAAAGATACTTTTTTGACAAGCTGAAACACCCCGGAAGCAGTTGCTTCCGGGGTGTTGGTGCTTACATTAGTCAGCGACGTAAGGCAGCAGGGCGATCTGGCGGGCACGCTTGATAGCGCCGGTCAGGTCACGCTGGTGAGCTGCGCAGGTGCCGGTGGTACGGCGGGGCAGAATCTTGCCACGCTCGGACAGGTAACGGCGGAGCTTTGCAGTATCCTTGTAATCGATGGCGGTCACCTTGTCAACGCAGAAAGCACAAACCTTCTTACGCTTGCGGGGACGCATACGCTGTTCGTTAGCCATGGGAATTTACCTCCTTCGTAAGTTTGTGAAAAAAGTTCAAAAATCAGAACGGAAGTTGAGCGTCGTCATCGCTGAGCATCGCGAAATCGGATGCGCCGGCGCTGGGGGCGCTGTAGCCACCGTATGCAGGAGCGGGAGCGGAGCCGTAGGCGCTGCCGTAGCTGTTGCCAGCATAGGAACTGCCACCCTGGTCATCGCGCTTGCTGTCGCCGAAGTAGACATTGTCTGCTACGACTTCTGCAGTGCGGCGCTTGTTGCCGTCCTTATCGTTCCAGCTGCGGATCTGCAGCCGGCCGGACACCACCGCCATGCGGCCCTTGGTGAAATACTTGGAAACGAATTCTCCAGTCTGACGCCAGGCAACACAGTCGATGAAGTCGGTTTCCCGTTCGCCGTTGTCGTTCTTGCCGAAGTCACGGTCAACAGCCAGCGTAAAGCTGGCGACGGCGATGCCGCTGCCGGTACGGCGCAGCTCGGGATCACGGGTCAGGCGACCCATGATAGTGATGTGGTTGAGCATAGAGGAACCTCCTTACTCTGCCACGACGGTGGTCAGGCAGCGCAGGACGCCTTCAGTGATCTTCATAACACGCTCCAGCTCAGCGGGGAACTCGGGCTTGCTTTCGAAGTTCATGAGGACGTAGTAGCCTTCAGCCAGGTCGTTGATGGGGTATGCAAGACGACGCTTGCCCCACTCGTCAACGTTGGACACGGTACCCTCCGCCTCCACCATTGCCTTGAACTTTTCCACCAGTGCGGCGATGCCTTCCTCGCCCAGAGCGGGATCCAGGATGTAAAGCACCTCGTACTTACCGGTAATCTTAGCC
>JAZRKL010000101.1:0-19588 GCA_045646265.1 Faecousia sp. | reverse complement strand
CTATATGTACGGCGCTATGGACTTCTATGTAGAAAACTACTTTGAAGATGACCTGGTTCTGGTTCCCAGAGTGGCTTACGATGAAATCATGTCCACTTTGGTGAAGTACCCCATCCACGAAGTTAAGATCTTCAGCCCCGGCCCCTGGGGTGCATACCGTTACGAGCAGATGGACTATGGTGTAGAAGGCCTGGCAAACAATACCTGGAACAAGATCGCCGGTCCTGGGCTGCGTATCCTCATCGACTTCGGTGGCGCCAGTAGCATCTCTATGCCTATGCTGAACGCTATGCAGTATGGCGAAGAGCTGGTCGGCAGCCTGATTCACAATCAGTATCCCGGCCTGTTCCCCCTGGATATTTGGCTGGACGACGGTTGGCATCCCCAGCCCCAGCCCGCAGAGCGCATTTCTATGCCTATGCACATCCACCCCAGCAGCAAGTACGTTGCTGACCACTTCGACGAGCCCTTGGGCCGTTACGAAACCTACTACATCGCAGAAGCTTACGAAGGCGCGAATACCTGGATGGGCTTCCACGATCAGGCAGATATCGAAGAGTGGGAGCGTCTGTGTGAAGAGTCCCAGAATATCAAGCCCATTGACAACTGGAAGGACTTCATTGCCAACTGGCCCAGCAAGGAAGGCGATCTGTACCTGATTCCTCCCGGAACTATGCACGGCCACGGCGGTAACCAGATGGTTCTGGAAATGGACACCAACCCCAGTATCAACGGTACTGAGTACTCCTTCTTCGAGTACGACTTCGCTCGTCCCTCTTGGGATGACGATGCCAAGACCATGACCGGCAAGCCTCTGAAGATGCACCTGGAGCATGGCCGCAACATGGAAAAGACCAGAAGAGCTTCCTGGGTCAAGGATCACCTGCTGTCCACTCCCAAGGTCATTAAGTGGACCCCCGAGTACTACATCGATCAGTACAAGTCCACTCCCGTTATGCCCTACCATGTAGAGCGTATCCACTTTGAGAAGGTCGGCCAGCTGTCCACCGAGGGCAAGTTCATGTACATGTGCACTCTGACCGTCGGCTCCAAGGTCACTGTCGTCTCCAAGACCAACCCCGCCTACAAGGCCGAGTGCGACAAGTTCCAAACTCTGGTCATCCCCGCTTCCTTCGGTGATTTTGAGATCATCAACGAGGCCGGCGGCCGCGCTACCTGCGTGCTGCAGCGCTGGAAGAAGGGCTAATCAGCAACCGCTGACCCAACTCCATAACTGATACACCTTTGAGAGGGTATCCTTGATAAGGATACCCTCTCATGTAATTAATAAGGAGGACTCCTATGAATATTCTGGCCATCGGCGCCCATCCCGACGATATTGAAACCTCCTGCGGCGGTACGCTGGCGAAGTTTGCCAGTCAGGGACATAAGGTGTTCACTGCTACCGCTACCAATGGCAATGTTGGCTCTGCCACCCTGCCTATGGATGAGATCGCTGCGATCCGTAAGGAAGAAGCAAGAAAGGCTGCAGCCGTTATCGGCGCGGAGTATATCTGTCTGGATTACGATGACGAAATGTTCTTCGAGGACAAAAAAGCACGGCTGGCCTTTATCGATCTGGTCCGCTACTGCAAGGCAGACCTGATTCTCACCCATAATCCGGAGGATTACAACCCCGACCATGAATTGACCAGCAAGATCATCAACGACATTGCCGTGATGATTCCTGTTGCCAAAATTGAAACCCCCAACAAGCCTTACGATAAAATCCCCATGATCGCCTATTTTGAGCCTGTAAACGGCCTTGGCTTTATCCCCACCGAATATGTGGATATTACAGACTTTTTTGATAAAAAAATGGAGATGTGTCTGTGCCATCAGAGTCAGATCTCCTGGATGCAGGATAACTACAAGGATACCATGGCGAATCAGAATTTCTTTGATAACTACAGGACTATCGCCCGCTATCGTGGTATCCAGTGCGGTGTCCAGTATGCCGAAGGCTTCCGCATGGCCAACGATGCTTTCCGGGTGGCCCCCTTCCGTGTACTGCCATGATCAACACTTATATAAAAAATCACCCCATCCACGGCAAATGCCTCTTTGCCGATAATGGGGTGATCCAAGTGGGTATTCCTCTGGAGTTTGGCCTGCGGGTGGTGCATTTTTCCCTCTGCGGTGGCCAGAATGTATTTTTTGAGCAGCCCAGGGATATGGAGGTTTTCACCACCGAGGATGGCTGGCGAATCCGGGGCGGACACCGGCTGTGGCTGGCACCGGAAAGCGATCTGGATGACTACTGCCCCGATAATGCCCCCATTACATACCGCGTGGAAGAAGATACCATTCTGCTGACACAGCAGGAAGATTCCCGGCTGCACATCGTCAAGGCGTTTGCCCTTGACTTAGAAGGAAATCAACTGCGCATCACACACCGCATCACCAACACCGGCAGCGCGCCCTTGGAGTGCTCCCTCTGGCCCATCTCCGTGATGGCTCCCGGCGGCACGGAAACGATTCCCCTGCAAACAAGAGACGGCGGCGCTGCCCACTGCAACCGTGTTTCCACATGGTTCTATACGGATCTTGGTGATTCCCGGGTCACCTACACCCGGGATCAGATCGTGATCCGGCAGACACCGCTGGATCAGCGGTACAAGATCGGCATTGGGCACCCCAGCGGCCCGATATCCTATGAAAATAACGGCACTGTCTTTACGGTGGAGTATCCGGTAATGCCGGAAAAGGCTTACCCAGACGGAAACGTTTCCTATGAAACTTTCTGTAGCCGCTATATGCTGGAAATGGAAACCCTGTCCCCACTGAAAACGGTCATGCCGGGTGCGTCTGTTGAGCACCCTGAAACATGGTCGATAAAGCGAAAGGAACGATAACTATGAAAATCAACGTTGCGGCCGTAGGTCTTGCCCACCCTTTTGAGGTCGGCTACGACCAGGCACCCGCCCTGCTGAACCAGACCGCCGAGCAATTAGCTGCCATCGGTGTCGACTGCGTCAACACCGGCGTGGTGATGCACGACCTACCCACCGTCAAAGCTGCCATCGCCGCCCTGAAGCAGGCGGATTCGGATGTTCTGCTGATCTGCGTAGCCACCTGGAGTGAAGACCACCACCTGCTGGATCTGCTGGATTCTGTGGATCTGCCTGTGATCCTGCGGGCATATCCTGCCCGTGATACCGGGTCTCTGTGCTGCGTGCATCAAATCGGCGCTGTGTTTACCAACATCGGCAAGCGGTATGAGTTCATCTTCGGAAAGCCCGATGATCCCGCCTGCGCTGAAAAGGTAAAAGCGATTGCCCTGCCCTATGCTCTGGTCAACACCATGAAGGATGTGCGGGTGGGAACATTCGGTGGCCGTGTCAAAGGCATGACCGAGATTGCTTATGACGAATTTGCTATCAAGCAGCATCTGGGCTGCCGTGTGGTCAATATGGAGATCACCGAGCTGACTGAGAAGGTTGCCGCCATCTCCGACGAGGAAGCGGACAAACTGCTGGAGCAGAAGAAGGATGTACTGCGTCCCTGCAAGGTCACCTCTACCAAGGATGGTCTGCGGGAGTCCATCAAGTACTATGCCGCTATGAAGGAACTGTGCGGTGAGTATGCGCTGGGCGCATTGGCCGTTGGCTGCTACACCACCTATATGGGTAAGGTCTGCCTGGGTTACTCTTTGCTTGCTGAAGAAGGCATCACCGGTGCCTGCGAAGGTGACGTACCCAACGCGCTGACCATGAAGATGCTCTATGAGCTCAGCGGCAAGCCTGTTAACAATACAGACCTGCTTGATTTTAATTACGACGATAATTCCATCCTCTTTGCCCACTGCGGCAGCTCCGGTTTCTCCATTGCCGAAGGCGAAATTGAGCTGGCTCCCGTCCGTCTGGCCGAGTCCGGCGTTTGCTGCAAGTTCCTGATGAAGCCCGGCAAGGTCACTGCCGTGGACATCTGCGGCAACGGTGACAATTTCCGTATGTCCGTCATGGTGGGCGATGCCATCCCCTGCGGTATGGAATTCCCGGGCAACCCTATGACCATCCGGTTTGAAAAGCCTCTGGATCAGATCAACGAAGAAATTATGCAGTACGGCTCCGGCCATCATTGGATGGTCGCTTACGGCGATCACTCCGAGGCACTGCGCCGTTTCTGCCAGATTAAGGGCATGAACTACTACCGTATCTAACAGAAAGGAAGTTATGCTATGAAGCGTTCTGAAATCAATTCCATTATGAAAGATGCGCTGGAGCTGTTTGCCGATTACCGCATCAGTCTTCCTCCCTTTGTGCTGTGGACTCCTGAGGAGTGGAAAACCAAGGGCGCAGAGGTACAGGAGATCAAGGACAACATGCTGGGTTGGGATATCACCGACTTCGGTCAGGGCGATTTCAACAAGATCGGTCTATTCCTGATCACCATCCGCAACGGCAACCAGAAGATGACTGACAAGTATCCCAAGCCCTATGCGGAAAAGCTGATGATGGTGCGTGAGAAGCAGATCACCCCCATGCACTTCCACTGGAACAAAATGGAAGACATCATCAACTGCGGCGGCGGCAACCTGATCATTAAGCTCTATAACTCCACTGCCGATGAGAAGCTGGCTGACACCGATGTGGTGGTTTCCATGGACGGCGTGCGGCACACCTTAAGCGCCGGTACTGAGGTTTGCCTCCATCCCGGTCAGAGCATCACCCTGACCCCCGGCCTGTACCATAGATTCTGGGGCGAAGAGGGCAAGGGTACGGTCCTGGTTCGTGAGGTTTCCATGTGCAACGACGATGCCAACGACAACTGCTTCTACGATCCCGCCGGTCGTTTCCCCGTGATTGAAGAGGACGAGGCGCCCCTGCACCTACTGTGCAATGAGTATTAATAACACAACGCATAAAATAGTTCGCAAAAATTCTCCACCTTATTGCGCCCACCTTTCCTTTGTGCTATATTGTTTTCGAAAGGGAGTGGTGGCATGCTTTACGAAAAAATGCTTACAGAGCACAACGCTTATGTCCTGTATATTGGTGATTCCCGCGACTATGAACTCCACTGCCATCCGGATCTGGAGATCAGTTATTGCTTACAGGGTTCCTATACAATTGTTGTCAACGACAAGCGTTTCTGCTTGAAAGAGGGAGATCTGGTCATTATCAACGCCATGGAAATCCACGAGTTTTTTCAGGATCCCTCCTACGCAGCAAAAAGATTGACCATAAAGGTTGGGCCCGGCTTTTTAGGAGAGCATTTTGCTTTTGCCACAAGGTTGCATTTTGATGCAGCGTTGTATCATTTGAACAGTGAGGATCCTCTTAGCGATGAGGCATCTCTGACTCGATTATTCGACAGCACCGTCTCGTTACATCCGAATCGCAGTGGTTTTCCTGAACTGGCCTTGCGGGGAAATATATACCTCATCTGCTCTATCCTTTTTCAAAAATTGCAAAGCACGCACGGTACAAGTACCACAGGCGTAACCACACAGGACCTTTTGAGAATCGAAATGGCGCTAAACTATATTTACGATAACTATTCCAAACCAATTACCTTGGATGCCGTGTGCGCATTATCCGGGTACAGTAAAAGCCATTTCTGCAGGATGTTTAAAGCGATTGTTGAAGATACATTCCACAATGTATTAAACCGGCACAGAGTAAAAATTGCCTGCCTTTGCTTGAGAGAGAGTCGTTCCCCGATTACAAGCATAGCCACCGATGTTGGGTTTGCAGACGCTAAGAGTTTTTGCCGAGTTTTCAAAAAGCTTATGGGTGTCAGTCCTGCTGTCTACCGCAAAAACACCGTTTCCAACCAATCTTCTCCAAAAATATAACTTGATTGATGTACAAAAACACAACCGCCCCATAGGGACGGTTGTATTTTTTCTGATTATTTCACCGGATTAGCCACGCCAGTTGCCGTAACCGAACAGTTCCATCATCTGCTGCATAATATCGGCGGCTTTTTCGACATTGTCACGGAGATATTGGTAGGATTCAGCGGCATCAAATACACCGCTTTGAATCTCCTGCATGCGCCCGGCGACATTCTCTGCCGCGAACTGACCGGCCTCACGTGCGATCCGCGTCCACATATTTACACGAATTACGCCGTCGTCAGCCAGACCCCGGATCTGGTCATCCGTCAGGCTGGAGGTGCCATGAAGTACCAGCATTTTCTTTCCCAGAGTATCGGTCAGTTGACGGGCTCGGTCACCGTAGTAGGTGCCGCTGCCGGAGGTAGTGGCCTGCTGCTCTGTACCCAGATCGGCAACCAGAAAATCGATACCGGTGGTGGCTACAAACTCCTTAGCACGCTCACAGTAGTTATCAGCCTGAGCAGCACGGGAGCTGCCTTCCACGTTGAGCATCTCCATAATGCCCTCTACCAGAACATCCTTTCCGAAGTTTTCCACATATTCCTTTGTCATCTGCACATTGTCCTCGTAGGGGAATCGCTGGGCATCAAACATCACACTGGAAAAATACTGGGAACCTGCGGTCAGCGCCCAGTGATCCCGAACGGGATCTGCATGATCCAGGTGGGGCAGTACCAAAACATTCCGGTATGGAGAATGCTTGTCGTTGCACAGAGCATTCAGATGCGCCATATTGGAAATCAGTCCCAGTTTAGGATTGCGGCAGTACAGCATGCGTTCTGCCTGGGGCATGTGCTCATAAGTGAACGTAGAGGAAACCACGACAGGAACTGTTTCCAACTCATATTTATCCGCGATTCGCTGGGCAGCCAGAAGAATCGCCTCGGTATTCCAATGGCTGGATGTTCCAAAAATGCCGATACTGGTTCCGCATGCGGCTGCCTTTTCAGCAATCCGCAGACTTTCTGCACGATTGGTGATAACACTCATGAATGATTACTCCTTTCATAAATCGATCCGTCGATAACCAAGATATTTGGTGAATGCCTCCGCAACGGCTTCTGCCACATCACCACGGGTAATTGCCACATGATGGCGGAAGCCTGCTGTGCTGATGCTCTGCAGCTTCTTCTGCAAATCCTCCGTCTGCATAACAGCATGGATACCAAAGAACGTCTCCGGAACAGGCGCATCTACAATCTCGGCAGTGCCCACATAGAACTGGACCTCACCGTTCTCCGTTCGCATACCGGCATAGGTAATGGTGCCGGTTTTAACTTTTCCGACATTCAGTCCCCAGCTACAGCCCTGTCCGTAAGACTTGGACAGCATTTTATGCTGCTGGACCTGGCCGGGTCCTTCCATCAGATCCATAGGCAGAGGACCGCAATGGAACAGAATACACTTGTCCGGGTCATCGCCGTAATTGTTGTTCCAATCCAGGCATCCGGGCGCACAGCCGGATGCCAGAGACAAACCGGTCATAGCCAGCGCATTGGTCACATCCATCTCGCAGACCGCGCTCACGCCTTCCTGGTTCAGCAAACCCATCGCTGTACACGGCGTAATGCCCAGCTCCTGCTGCAGCTCACTCCAGCAGCGAATCGCCAACGCGTCCAGCCTTTCCTCACGAACCAGCGCATCCACTGCCGCGGCAAACTTTGCCTGGATCAGATCCCGACCGGCCGGTGCGTTTGAAAAATCAGCCACCCGGTGCAGATCCTGCAGGCGGCGCTGAACATCCGCATCCGTATCGGACAGATTGCGGATTTTGGAGAACACAGCAGACATATCATAGGTTTCAACATCAATACCCCGTGACTCCATGGCGATCTCATCAAAACGTACGCTCTTGAATGCGGTGGTTCTGGCGCCCACAGCACCAAGTCGCAGAGCGCGCATTTTTTTGACAACACGGCAAATCCCTGCAAACTGCTGAAGCTGACGGTCAAAGTCCTGGCTTGCAGGGTGGGTTGTAAAGGGCAGGAATGTAGTATAAGGTTTCTTCATCTGGGTCAGCACACTGGTCAAGGCCAATTTGCCGCAGAAGGCATCCCGGCGGTGTTCAAAATCCATCTCGTCCAGACGGTCCGGATAAGCCTGCAGGAAAATTGGCACATCACAGTCCCGGATTGCTGCCTTGATTCCGTTTTCATCGCCAAAGTTCGGCAGACAAATCACCAGGCCGTCGTATGTACCCCGGTTCGCTTCCAGAAACTCACGGAACACTACGCCCTCAGCAGTGGTCTCCACTGCACCGTAACGCGTGGCTGAAAAATCCGGGAATATTGCTTCCAGACCGGCACGCGCAAAGGCGGCAAGCATATCCGCCCGGGCAGACTCAATCACGCTGCTGGGAAAAAAGCCACGGTTTGCAATTAATAATGCTAACTTCATATTGGTTTCCCTCCTTATAAGTTAACGTTACCGTTAACGATAACGTTAACGATAATATATACCAATCCCGTATTTCTGTCAAGTTTTTAGCTTAAAAGACTTTTAAAAAGAATGGGCATTCCCGCACGGAACTCCTTAAAAAGTCCCCGATTATCCTGCGAAATGCTTGCATTTTTTAACATTTGATATTAGAATATAGCGGAGGATGGTGAAAAGATTATGCATGAAAGAACTACACAGCGGGTTACGCTCCGGGATATCGCTAATGTAACCGGCTACTCTGTCAATACCGTTTCCAAGGCTTTGCGGGATATGCCAGATCTATCGGAGCAAACCAAGGTTGCCATCCGGGAAACCGCCCAAAAAATGGGTTATGTGATGAATGATATGGCCAGCGCTCTGCGCAGTGGTTACTCCGGTGTTCTGGCGCTGATCGTCAGTGACATTTCCAATCCTTTTTTTGGAATTCTGTGTAAGGAGATCGAACAGCAGGCTGCAAAATACCACTACACGGTGATTGTTTTCAACACGGAGGAACAGGAAGACCGGGAAAATCAGGCCATCCGCACTGCTCTGTCTAAAAATGTAGACGGTATTTTGCTGACCCCCTCCCAGCATAGCACCAAAAGCATTGAGCTTTTGCGGCAATGGAACAAACCATGTGTGCTGATTGGCCGCTACTTCCCACAGCTGTCCACTGACGCAGTGCTGTTTGATGACGAAAACGGCGGCTATCTGGCCGGCAGGCATCTGGTGGAGCGTGGCTATCGCCGTGTTCTCATGTTAAACGCGCCCCACAATTCCAGCGCCCAGGACCGGGCACGGGGATTTTGCCGGGCAGTGGAAGAATCCGGCATTACAGGCAAGGTCGTCACGCTGGATAGTCCCATTGGAGGTGTCTCCAAAATGTTGGAGGATGAATACTCCAACTTTCAGTTTGACGCTATTTTTGCCTACAGCGATCTGCTGGCTATGGAAACCGTATCCTGTTTACAAAAGATGGGGATCGACCCACACACCGTGGGCATTGTAGGATTTGATGATATTCAGTCCCGGCTGGCACTGCCCTTCCCCTTAACCTCTGTCAGCGTGGGAAAAGCCGCCTTTGGCGAAGCATTGGTTTCTTTGCTGATGGAACGAATTACAGAGGATAGCAACGAAGAATCAATCCGAAAGGTTCTGCCGACACAACTGGTCATCCGAAGCAGCACCCCTGCCAAATAAAAAAGCCGTCTTGCTTAGGGCGGTGTCCTTAACGGAAAACTGAATAAATCTTCTGGCAGGTCGATTGACCTGCCAGATTTTATCTATGTGGGTCTGGGCAACTGCCCGGTTAATTGCACCGGCGGACAACCGGAAGCTCTGCTTGCCACAGAAAGAGGTAAATCGCACAGAATTCCGATGCGCCAAAGGTTCCCTTGCCTAAAGGGAGCCTTCGCCGTACCGTGCAACTGCAAAAAGAATGCCTGCACAGCTTCCGTTAAGGAATTGTGCAGGCTTCTGTTATTTTGTGTTGCGATGCTCCCGTAAGGGCATCACGCTTTGGCAAGACGGCTTTTAGTTTATCTGTGAATATACATTCTGGTCATATCCGGTTCTCCATCGCCCTGGACCATGCACAGAAATTCCCAGCCATACCGCTCGTAAAATCCGGTATGGTCGGTTACCAAATAAGCAGGAGTGATCCCCTTGGTTCTCAAATCCTCCACAGCCATATTCAGCAAGCATCCGGCAATGCCTTTACGCCTGTGCGATGGCTCTGTGTACACGGCGCAGACATTGGGTGTCAGGTCCTTTCTGTCGTGGAAATCATTTTCAATGACACCCAAACCACCAAGGATCTTATCTCCCTCCAGGCAAAGAAACCAGCCATATTCCGTTTCTTTGCGCAGGTATGCCTCCATGCATTCCAAATAGGCTTCCTTGGGCACGCCCCATTTGCTATGGAACCAGGTTGCGGCCAGCTCCATTATCTCAGGTTTTTCTCTGAGTGTAATATACTGCATCGTTTTTACTCTCCCCGGTTTGCTTGATTTTGATAGAAATATTATATTTCACATACATTGGAAACGCAACCCAAAAGACTACACATTTCTGCAAAAAATATCCCCCCACCCGGCTTGTAGCAGCGCCTGCCATATTCTATAATGCAACCATATAGAAATCAGGAGAAACACGCAATGAAGAAACATGTTACTTTGTTTTTGGCAGTAGCCGCTTGTATTGCGCTGCTGGCAGGCTGCGGCGCAGCCGAAAATAGCACAGAAAATATCCGCACCATTACGGATGGCGCAGGCCGGCAGGTAGAAGTGCCGGAAACCGTAGAATCCATCGTCTGTATGGGTGTTGGCGCTCTGCGCTATACCTGTTATTTGGGCGCACAGGAGCTTGTCGTGGCTGTTGAGGATTGTGAGAAGGAACCGGTTCTTTCCCGCCTTTATAACTTTGTCAATATCAATAGATTCCGGAACCTTCCTGTCATTGGCACCAACGGCAATCCGTTTCCGGAAGAGATCATCAAAGCATCCCCGGATGTGATCGTCATGAGCAAGTCTGCTTCCGCAGAAGCGGACGATCTGCAATCCAAAACCGGCACACCGGTTGTGGTGGTTCCCGGCAGTGATACAACGCTTGACGATGCCGCTTATGAGACTATCCGGATTATGGGCGAGCTTTACGGCATGGAAACCCGTGCGACAGAACTGACCAATTACTTAAAGGGTATCCAAAAAGACTTGGATGACAGAACCAAGGATATTCCTGAGAGCAGCAAGCCTTCCGTTTATGTGGGTGGTGTATCTTTCAAGGGACATCACGGATTTGAGGGGACAGAAGCTGGATACGGTCCCTTTGCTTTGATCCACGCCAAGAATTTGGCAGACACCACCGGACAGAATGGTGCATTCAACATCGATCTGGAGCAGGTGCTGGCCTGGGATCCGGACATTATCTTCGTAGATTTCAACGGTATGGGCTTCATCAAAGAGGACTATGCAAACAATCCCGATTACTATAATGCCCTGACCGCTGTGCAGGAAGGCAAGGTTTATTCCCAGATTTCTTTCCGCTCCAACGCATCCAATCTGGAAACAGCTTTGGCGGATGCCTACTACGCAGCCTGCGTCATGTACCCGGAGCAATTTGAGGACATTGACCCTATCGCAAAGGCAGAGGAAATTTTCCAAAAGTTACTGGGCGTGAATCCCTATACAGATCTAAAGGAGGCCGGTTATGAATTCCGTCCCATCCAAATTGGAGAATAATATTGACGAACTGTATCGAAAGAACCAAGTTAAAAGCATCAGCTTTCTGATTGTTTTAAGCGGCATTCTGCTGCTGACAATTTTACTGAGCCTCCGGGCCGGTTCTTACGAAACGCCCATTGCGGAGCTGGTCAAAGGCATCTTTGGCATGTCCGCCGATAGAAAGATTAACATCGTGGTGCAGAACAACCGTCTGCCCCGTATCCTCACGGCGATCCTCGCCGGTGGTGGGTTGGGCCTTGCTGGCTGCATCCTGCAGGCGGTACTGCGAAATCCTTTGGCGTCTTCCTCCACCTTGGGTGTCTCTCAGGGCGCGACCTTCGGCGCAGCTTTTGCCATCGTTGTGTTAGGGTTAGGCGCCAATGACCGCTTTGGTATTCCTATGTGCGCCTTCCTTGGCTCTATCGCCGTGGCGCTTGTGATTCTGGGTTTAAGCAAGTTCCGGCAGGTATCCCCGGAGGGAATCGTGCTGGCAGGTGTGGCTATCAGTTCCATGTTTACCGGCGCAACGACGCTGATCCAGTATTTTGCGGACGAAGTGCAGCTTTCTACCTTGGTGTTCTGGACCTTTGGTGACTTGGGCAGTACCGGCTGGGAAGACCTTGGAGGCATGACCGTCATCGTAGCCATTCTGTGCGTGTACTGCTTTGCCCATCGCTGGGATTATAATGCATTGCTCAGCGGCGAAGAAACGGCAATTAGTTTGGGAATCAACATAAAGCGGCTGACCCTTGTGGGAATGGTGCTGTGCTGCCTGTGCAGCAGCGTTGTGGTTTCCAATGTGGGTCTCATCAGCTTTATCGGCCTGGTGGCACCTCATATTGTCCGTATGGTGGTAGGTAACAACCATGTCTACTTAATCCCCGGTTCTATTTTAGGCGGCGCTACATTGCTCTTGCTGGGTGATCTGTTTGCAAGAACGGTCATCAGCCCGGTAATACTACCTATCGGTGCAATTACCTCGTTCCTGGGCGGCCCGCTGTTCCTTTACCTGCTGTTCAAGGGAGGTAAAAAACAATGATGCACATCAAGAATTTAAGCTTCCACTACAAAGGCGGTCCCGAGATCCTAAAGGATGTATCCTTTGATATGGAACCCGGAAAGTTTCTGGCAATCCTTGGCAATAACGGCGTAGGTAAAAGCACCCTGCTCAAGTGCTTCAATCACATTCTGAAGCCGGACTCCGGCGAGGTGCTGTTGGACGGAGAAAACCTGCTGGTCAAATCCACCCGGGAAGTGGCAAAGCGGGTGGCATTTGTTTCCCAGAGCGTTCCAGATACCCAAATGACCGTTCACGATGTGGTAATGCTGGGCCGCAGACCCTATATGAAATGGGGCTTCACGGAAGAAGACCATGCCATCGTCCACGATGCCATGCACCGGCTGGATGTGGAAGATATGCGAGGAAGATTTCTGAGTCAGCTTTCCGGTGGCGAGAAGCAGAAGGTCATGCTGGCAAGAGCGTTGGCGCAACAGCCGAAGGTGCTGCTGCTGGACGAGCCTACCAGTGCATTGGATATTCAAAACCAGTATCAGGTGCTGAAAATGGTTCGCTCCATTTGCCACAAGGATAATATGATCGCCGCGGTGGTCATCCACGATTTGAATCTGGCGCTGCGCTTTTGTGACCGTTTCCTGCTAATGAAGGATGGCGAAGTTTACCGTTACGGTGACCGTAGCATTTTGGACAGCACTGCGCTGAAGGAAGTCTACGGTGTGGATGCAAAAGTCGTAGAAATGGAAGGCCGGCACATGGTGCTGGTGGAAGAATAAGGAGGAAACCTATGAAAACCTGGCAGGATTGTGTGGCTTTTCATGGCCACGAATGCGGCGGTTTGACCATCGGCTATAAAGCAAGTCTGTATGCCATTGAACTGTTGAATCTGGAGTTCTCCGCTGACGAACAGGTGGTCTGCATTGCGGAAAATGATGCCTGCGGTATTGATGGCATTCAGGTGATGCTTGGCTGCAGTATTGGCAAAGGAAATCTACTGTTCCACATGCGTGGCAAATCCGCTTACTCCTTCTACAACCGCAAAACCGGCAAATCCGTTCGGCTGGTACTGAAACCCAAGCCGGAGGGCGTGACGAGAGAGGCTTCTTTTGCATATTATCAAGGATGCCGTCTGGAAGAAATGTTCGATGTGAAGGAAACGACCATCCAACTTCCCGAAAAGGCGCGGCTGTTTGATTCTTTTACCTGTGATTGCTGCGGTGAAATCACCGGTGTCAACTGGATCCGTCTTGCAGGGGATAAGAAACTGTGCCTCGATTGCTATGAAAGCTACGACCGTTTCCATGTTTGATAACAGAACACCTGACTATGGCATGGTCAGGTGTTTTTTCTGTATCTTACCTTTATTTTATTGCAATGCTGTGGTAAAATATAGAAAACTTTTAAGGGAGAACCATGATGAATCCGAAAACAAAAGACCGCCTTCTGTTTGTTCTGGGTGTTGCCATATGCTTTGCGGTTGCGGCGCTGTCCGTGCTGGTCGAAAAGCTGATTCCCGGAGAACTGCTGGGCGCATCTATCATTGCCTTGTTTATGGGCACGATCATCAACAGCTTTTTCCATCCCAAGTGGATCACACCGGCGCTGAAATTTACATCCAAAAAAGTTCTGAAGGGTGCCATTATTCTTTTGGGTGCATCCCTGTCTGTCAACACGATTTTGTCTGTTGGCAAGATGACCTTCTTTGTGATGATCTTCACCTTTGCCATGTGTTTTGGCGGCGGTTACTTCATCCGCAAGCTCTTCGGTCTTAACTGGAAGCTGAGCAATCTGATCTCTGCCGGTACCGGCATCTGCGGCGGCTCCGCCGTGGCAGCTATCGCGCCGGTCATTGATGCCGATGATAAGGATATTGCCTTTGCCATGTCCTCCACCTTCCTGTGCGATATGGTCATGGTCGCCCTGTACCCCCTGATGGGCAAAGCGCTGGGAATGTCCGATATCGCATACGGTATCTGGGCAGGCACCTCCGTTAACGACACCGCCAGCGTGGTGGCTTCCGGCTATGCTTTTTCCGAGGCCGCAGGCGATTTTGCAACCATGGTCAAGCTGACCCGCACCATCGCCATCATCCCCACCGTTCTGGTCTTTGCCTACATCGGTACCCGCATGAAGCAGAAGGAGATGAAAGCAGCGAACAACGGCCAGAAGGTAAATCTCGTCAAGATCATCCCCTGGTTCATCGGCGGTTTCCTGCTGCTGGCTGTTCTGAACAGCATTGGCTTTATCCCCGCGGCAGTGTCCGGTGTCATGAAAAGCGCCAGCAAGTTCCTGATGGTCACCGCATTGGCTGCCATTGGCTTGAATACAAGCATCACCGACTTTAAAAAGGCCGGCCTTGCCCCTATGTTCTACGGTGTTACCATCGATACACTGGTAACCTTAACTGCCCTCTGCGTCATTTGGTGCATGGGTCTCATGTGATTTTTATAACCAGCACAGCCGCCGACCAAATGGTCGGCGGCTGTGTTTTGTTTTATTGGATTATCATAAAAGGCGTAATATCGATAAACGCCGAGAAACCCTTTTCAGGCAGGTCTTCTGTGCTTTCGTAGATTTCAGATGTATGTACTGTTTCCAGTTCAAAGTTGCCGACAACCTCCTGCACACAATAATAGACACTATCATCGTTGGGGAAACCACATACAACAATTCTCCCCCTGTGGTTTTCGTCGGTATAGACGGCGGTCGTGTTATTGGTTGGCAATGGATAGGTTGCAACGACTGCGCCACGCAAACGATACTTTAACTGCTCAATGGGAAGCAGATGCCTTCCGCACTTCTGCGCTGCATAAAAAAGGCCGATCATTGTGAGTAGCTCAATCGCCCCCATAACAGAAAAGAGAATCCAGTCCAACTGGCTGAATTCATGCAAGTCTCTGCCGCCTGTCAGTAATACCGCTATGAAAATATTCACAAACAGGAACACACTGCCGCCAACCACCCACAAAAGTTCTTTCTTGCGGGCAGCTTGTGCTGCTGATAGTCTTTGCCGTAAAGAATCGGGAGTTTCTTTTTCAATTTCAAAGCTTTGTCTACGAATTGCAGCACCCAAGGCCCAGGAATTCTCAACACCCATAATCATATGGCGTTTTCCATTTTTCAGCAGAATCGTTAACGTGTTGATCTGCGGCAACACAAATTCAACATCATCGATACTGCAGTTCAACTTGCCAAACCAATGATATTTGGCTTTGATGGTGTGCTCATCCACATGTATATACGCACCGTGATTCAGCAGCATGGAAGGAATCGCAATCAATCCACAAGTGATGCCCATAAACAAGAATGTGCGTAATTCACTTGTTGCTTCAGCATCCACCATATTCAAATATGCATACAGAATAATAAAGAATACTCCGCACAATAACAGCAAAGCAAGCCAGATGTTTGTTTTCTTGCGGATAAAAATCCCATCCATATAAACACCACCTTTTTCTTTATCATATCACAGCAGTTTGAGAAAGTAAATCGCTCCCGCCCGTCTTCCAGCTTTTCGCCTATGCTAAAGGTAAGCTTCTCGCCTTCTACTTTAGCGGCGTAGGAAAAAGCCTCCCTTGTGTAAAGGGAGGTGGCACGGCATAAGCCGTGTCGGAGGGATTGCAATGCGTGTTATAATACTGTCATTATGCAGGAGATTGCCACGGTCGCTTTGCTCCCTCGCAATGACATCCTGAATTCGAGAGGTTTCTTATGGTTAAGGTTTTATTTGTTTGCCACGGAAATCTTTTAGCCAGGTAGCGGATACCAAGCTATGCAAACAAATACCAGGGTTTGCGAAGTTTTCACCCCATTCGTACTACCAGCATACTTCTTTTGAAAATAACCACATTTTGCCCCCAACATGACAGAAAACAGCACAGCCGCCTCCATCACGGAGGCGGCTGTTATAATATAATCATTTTACGATTTTAATATCTTTTGTAAGGTTGGCGGTCATTCCATACAAAGAACGCATATTTTTTTCAGCAATATCAGCTTTGGCTATATCAACAGTATTTGTGCCATGAAGGTCGGTCATATAAAATATTGCCATACATAAAAATGTTTTTTCCTGTTGTTTGGCGGCATACTTCATATTTTCAACGGCTTTATCTGCTATTTCAAGTACTGTATGACCAAAATTTTCAAGCAAATGTTGGCCCTTACTTGCTCTTATGATATGGTTGATTGATTTTCTAATAATGATATCTGCGGTATCTAATTTTGTTATGCTATTAAGATGCAGTTTCAAGAATCCATAAAAATATCCCATATTAACAGCCATAGACCGTTCATCAGATATATCATTAAAACATTCTATTTTCCCGACAACATCAACGGCAGCAATCATCATTTGCATAGCCATATCTTCCACGGATACTTTCTTTTTGCTGCTAAACAACCCCATATGTCATACCTCACTTATTATATTTATTTTGGTGCTGGTGGAATATTACAACAACACTATTTCGTTATTAAGAATATCGCTGGTGTGATGGATAACAAAACCAGATAGATGGGAAAAGACCGTCATATGGCCGAAGAGGCATTTTTCTTTGCCACAACTCACAAGAAACGAATCCGCTAAATTACGCAAGCCTCGTTCAGACCCAATATCTTCACAAATTTCTTCAGACATTCTTTCAAATTCGTTGTACATGGACCAAAACAAACTTTTAACCTCGTCTTTTTTGTTTGCAGGAACATTATCCATAAAATCAATCAAACCATAAATCGTGGCATTGATGATTCTGGAAACACCTGTTGCGGAATATCGCTGAGATAGTATTTTTTTAGAAAGAAAAAGCAAGTACTCCAAATAAAGTAAATAATGAGTAAATGTCATTTCGACACCAAGCTCTTCAAACAAGTCGGGACTTTGCTTGGCTGTGGTTAAGAGCATTCGGCTGAGGATTCTTTCGCCAAACAGTTCTTTACTAATTTCTTGTTTCTTTTTCTTAAATAGATTTCCAAACAGCATAATGTTCCCTCCCAATAAAAAAGTGCGTGACCGAAGCCACGCACCGAAAAACGCAGAGGCTCCGATTGCTGCGACACAACTCCAGACACACGAAAAAGTATGCTGAAACGAGCATGCATTTTTACCAAAGTAAAAATGCACACTTTTTCGTCGTGTCATTCGTATGGAATTGTGTCGCACAAGTATTTTATCACACTCTTTTCCCAGTTGCAATACAAAAAATTGCCCCTTGACCCGCTACCCGCCCTTATCTGCAAATGCAGCTAAAATAGCGGTAGCGGGTTTTTTATACCCATTCTGTCGGTGTTTGCTCTGCTGCTCAAAAGCCGTTTTTTCGGCATCTACTTTAGCGGCGCAGGAAAAAGCCTCCCTTGTGTAAAGGGTAAGCGAAGCGCAGTCGCGGTAGTGAATGACAGTCCAGCGGACTGTCAGAGCCGCGACCGGGCCGCCCGCAGGCGGCTGTCAGCAAAGCTGACTGAGGGATTGCAATGGTGCAGATTTGACAACCCCTCAGTCAAAAATCAGAGATTTGTGTCAGCTTCCCCTCAAGGGGAAGCCTTTATTGCAATCCACCGCAATGCGTGTTATAATACTATCATTATGCAGGAGATTGCCACGGTCGCTTTGCTCCCTCGCAATGACATCCTGAATTCGAGAGGTTTCTTATGGTTAAGGTTTTATTCGTCTGCCATGGCAGGATTTCCCCGAATTTTGAAAAGTCCTTGTGCCTCTAAGGAAAATCGATTTCCTAAATTAAATTTACCAACGGTTTACCAACGAAAATGGAGAGCCAAACTTGCAGTAAATACACAAGCACCTGTCCACGGCAGATTCTGCCATAGGACAGGTGCTTTTGCTGTTCATAAAGCATCACTGGATAATTGAATGAAAGTATGATATGATTAGTTCTGTGAATTTGAAAAAATGGGGTGAGCAACGTGGTTGATATTTCGACTTGGATAAATACATTCCTGAAAGCCTTGGATGAAACATTTGGAGATCGGGTGTGGTTTGTTGGCTTGCAAGGAAGCTACGGCCGCGGTGAAGCCACAGAAACCAGTGATATTGATATGGTAGTTATCCTGGATGAATTGTCTGCAAAAGATGTTGAAGCCTATAATAGGATGCTGAACACCTTGTCGCACCGGGAGTTGATCTGCGGTTTCCTTTCCGGAAAAGATGAGCTTCTGAAATGGGAGCCTGCCGATCTTTTCCAGTTCTATTATGATACAAAGCCGATTCAGGGGAGTCTGGATGAATTGCTGCCCTTGCTTGATGTAACGGCAATTGTGCGGGCAATCAAAATCGGTGTCTGCAATATCTATCACGGCTGTGTGCATAATATGCTGTACGAGAAGAGCGAAGATATTCTGCGCGGGCTATATAAATCTGCCTCCTTCGTAGTCCAGACAATCGCCTTTTGGCAAACCGGAAACTATATCCACCTCCAAAAAGATCTGCTTCCGGTTGTTGCATCGGATGAGCGCCAGATCGTGGATACCTTTTTGACGCTTAAAAACGGTGGCGCTGTGGATTTTGAAAATATGTCTGAAGCTTTGTTTGCTTGGTCCAAAAACTGGATTGCACGGACAAACTGTATGTATGTGAAAGAGTGACAGATTATGGAATTTCATGAAAAATTGCAGGAGCTGAGGAAGCAAAAAGGGCTTACGCAAGAAGAATTGGCAGAATCCCTTTATGTATCCCGAACTGCCATTTCCAAGTGGGAGTCAGGCAGAGGCTATCCCAATATCGACTCTCTAAAAGCAATCGCAAAATTCTTTTCCATGACAATTGATGAACTATTGTCCGGCGAAGAGGTGCTGACCATAGCGGAGGAAGATCAAAGGCAAAAGGAATCCATTCTCCGGGATATGGTATTTGGATTGCTGGATTTGAGCGTCGCCATGTTCTTTTTTGTCCCGTTCTTCGGACAAAAGGCAGACGGCTATGTACAAGCAGTTTCCCTTGCATCCCTGACGGTCATTGCTCCTTATTTGAAAGCTGCGTTCTTCGCGGCTGTGATCGGCATGATCATCTCTGGAATCTTGACCCTTGTGCTTCAGAATTACCGGGGTGTTTTCTGGGTGCGGAATAAGAGCATG
>JAZRKL010000100.1:0-7004 GCA_045646265.1 Faecousia sp. | reverse complement strand
CGCAATTCAAAATTCAAAATGCAAAATTCAAAATTAAGGTGTCGGCTTCGCCGACTATTTAAATCATTTGCGTCAGCAAATACCACAATTTTGCATTATGCATTTTGCATTCGGCCCTTAGGCCGCTAAACGATCATTTACCACCGCAAGAACGATACCTATTTGATTAAGCAGTTTTCTCTGGAAATAAGTGCAAATTCTGTCTTTTTGCTTGCGAAAGAAGCAGGGATATAGTACAATACAAAAGAAATCTAACAAAACAGGGGATGCTTTTATGAAGATCAAGACCAAGCGCATGGCATACGAAAAGGTCATGGCTTTGCCAAGACCCGCCCATAGGAACCCCATAAAGCCAAACTATTTTCTGCAGACACTGATTCAGGTGCTGAGCCTGCCTACCTTCTGGCAGACCAAATTTTCTTATACGAAGCACGGTATGGATCAACTGGATCCCAAAGAACCGGTGCTGATCCTGATGAACCATTCCAGCTTTACGGACATGAAGATCGCATCCGCTATTTTCTACCCCAAAAAGTACAGCATTGTTACCACCACCGATGCCTTTGTGGGCATGGAGTGGCTGGTGCGTCTGGTTGGCTGTATCCCCACCCAGAAATTCGTCAATGATGTGACCTTAATCCGGGATATGGAGTACATGCTGAAAGAAAAGAAGACAAGTGTGCTGATGTACCCGGAGGCCAGCTATTCCTTTGACGGCAAGGCCACCGCCCTGCCCCGGAAAATGGGCGTGCTGCTGAAAAAGCTGGGTGTGCCGGTGATCACGGTCATCACACAGGGTGCCTTTGCCCGGGATCCTCTGTATAACGGCTTGCAGCTCCGGAAGGTTAAGGTCCGCGCTGATGTAACCTGCTTGTTTACAAAGGAAGATCTGAAAACAAAGACAGTGGCGGAATTGGATGCCGCCTTGGATGAAAAATTCGGTTTCGATAACTTTAAATGGCAGCAGGAAAACAATGTGGTCATTGATGTGCCTTTCCGGGCAGACGGCCTGAACCGAATTTTGTTCCGCTGTCCCCATTGTGACACCGAAGGTCGAACGGAGGGCAAGGGCATTCACTGGAAGTGCAATGCCTGCGGTAAAGAGTACGAACTGACAGAACTGGGTTATCTGAAAGCCACTGACGGGGACACCAAATTTAACCATATTCCCGATTGGTACGATTGGCAGCGAGAGCAGGTCCGCAAAGAACTGGAAGATGGTACTTACAAGCTGGATCGGGAAGTGGAGATCGGCATGATGGTAGACTTCAAGGCTATCTACATGGTTGGTTCCGGCCGGCTAACCCATGACAGTGAAGGCTTTAAGCTCACAGGCTGTGACGGTAAGCTGGAGTATTCCCAAGGCCCGTTGACCAACTACGGTCTGTATGCAGACTATTTGTGGTATGAGATCGGTGATGTGATCTGCATCGGCAACAAGGATGCTCTGTACTACTGCTTCCCCAAGGGCGGAGATTGTGTTGCCAAGACCCGCATGGCGGTGGAAGAACTGTACAAGCTGAAAAAGCGCCGCAGAACCCGTGTTACCGAAACCGTATAAATGCAAAAAACAGACACAGTGAGCGCTACTTAAGCGTTACTGTGTCTGCTCTTTTTCTATTCAATCGTTCAGTTCCAGTGTGGCAAGCAGGGGCATATGGTCGGAGACCCGCACCCGATGTACCTTGCAATCAAGCTGCCGGAAATGATGGGAGGCGAAAATATAGTCGATTTTGCAGTAGCGATATTTCCGGCTCTGATCCGGAATTTGGGCATCGTGGGTCCAGGAAGGGAAAGTGTGGTGATAGCCCGGTTCCAGCGGACGAATCTCCTGCAGACGCTCCCGGATCAGATCCAAAAGGAAGTTGTCAGGGCGCATATTAAAGTCTCCCATCAGGATGATTGACCCTTCTGTTTCGTCGATGATACGGCACAGCGTTACGACAGCATTCTGGCTTTCCGAAACATTCAATCCCACATGGACCTGCAGAACCGTAATACCGCCTGCAATGTCCAGCTTGGCCTTGAGGATACCGCGGGTTTCATAGTAGCCGAAATCATCTTTGATTTCCGGATCCGGAATGGGAATGACTTCCGCCTCCAGGATCGGATACTTGGAAATCAATGCATTGCCATAGTCGCTCCGGGGGAATTGGAACGCCTTACCGAAGTAGGCGTGTGTCAGACCGGTGTATTCTGCCAGAAAACCTGTTTGATCTGCAGCCGTTCCTGTAGGAATATGTTTTTCCAAATATTCATTGTTATAGATGTTGATCTCGTTGATTCCGCAGAAATCGGGGGAAATTCCCCGGATCACATCCCCACATTTGCTTAGATCCACTACACGGGTGCTGCCGTTGGGCGTAAAATCAGCATCATTATGATAATACCGGCCACTGGCAATGTTGTAGGTCATGATATTGAGCTGCATAAAGAAGCCTCCTGTACAAGATGGTCTCAAAATACCAGCAACGATAAACCCAGTATATTCCTGTGAAAACGGATTGTCAAGTGAAAAGCACTGCGGGAAATGAATCGATGGTTTCGGTCAGTTTATAGCAGAATAATTGTTTTTCCGGCAATCTATGGTTGCGATTTTACGGGATTTGTGATACTTATATAGAACATATCAAAAATGCCGCAAAGAAGAAATGATATCATAAACAGACCGGAAGAGGAGTGCGCCATGAAAATCGTTACACTAACATTAAGTCCTGCTTTTGATATGCACTGCCATGCAGACCACCTTGCGCTGGACCATGAGAACCTTGCGTATATGGATCTGTGTCAGGCAGGCGGTAAGGGGGTCAATATCTCCCGTGCGCTGGTCAGTAACGGCACGGAAAATCTGGCATTGCTGGTGCTGGGGCAGGAAAATGCCGACAGCTTTTTGCGAAATCTGGATGATGATGGTGTGACTTACGATGCCATTACCGTTCCCGGCCGTATCCGGGAAAATATCACCATCCATACAGGCAGCTCCGAGACCCGGATCTCATTTCCCGGTTTTGGTGTGGAACCGGATGTGCTGCGCCGGGTGGAAGAAAAGCTTCTTGCTATGGCAGACAGTGACACTGTTGTGACCATGACCGGCCGCACCGCTGAGGGAATGGCAGTTGCGGATGTGATGGAAATGCTGCGTAAGGTGGCCGCAAAGGGTGCTAAGATCGTAGTGGATTCCCGTTCCTTCTCTCTTGCAGATTTAAAGGAATTGAAGCCTTGGCTGATCAAACCAAATCAGGAAGAGATCTCTGCCTATCTGGGCCGGGAGATCAGCAGCCTGGAGCAGACCCTGACAGAAGCTCAAGTCCTGCATGAAGCGGGAATCGTCAATGTGATGATCAGCATGGGCGGCGATGGCGCACTGCTGGTCTGTGATGAGGGAACCTTCATTGCGGAGCCTCCCAAGGTTGAGGTCAAGTCAACCATTGGTGCAGGCGACAGCTCCATTGCTGGGTTTCTTGCCTGTCCGGATGACAGTGCGGCAAAGCGATTGCAGTGGGCGGTAGCCTACGGTAGCGCCGCCTGCATGGCGGAAGGAACCCTGCCGCCAAGACCGGAAGATGTCCAGATGCTTTTAAAGGATATTAAAATTAAAATGCTATAAAAGAAGAGCAGCCGATGGCTGCTCTCAGCTTGTCAAAAAAGTATTTTTGACAAGCTGAGAGCGTTTTTCAAACTTTTTAAAAGTTTGAAAAACGGTTTGATTGAACGCGAAAGACAACCCTGACGGTTTTCTTTCACACTATCTTTCCCTCCGAAGCCTTCGGCGGGATATGTTTTTTGACAGCCCCAGAGCAGCCGATGGCTGCTCTTTCTTTACAGGTTGTGATGGAATAGGCTGACAAGCTCTCGACCCCGGAGTTTTTTGGTAATGACCATGGTCATTCGGGTCAAAGTGGTCATTGCGATGATGCCCAGTGCAAGCGCGAGCGCTAACTCCAGCGTATAAATTGCCTTCGCCGCAAAGAGAGACCATTGCTCGTTTAAGGCATAGTTCATGGTGTAATACAAGGCACCGCCGGGAATCAGTGGGATTAAAGAGGGTACTAAAAAGGTGGTAGTCGGGGTTTTCATGACCCGGGCAAAAATCTCAGCGTAGATGGTTACTGCGGCAGATGACAGAAAATACCGCATGGTTTCATTGGGCAGAAGCGGTTCCAACAACAGAAAAACAGCCCAAGACATCAATCCACCAAGGGAGGCAACGATCAAATTCCGGCCTCGGATGTGAAACAGAATACCAAATCCCAGGGAGCCTAAAAAACCCGTAAATATCTGAATCAGATCCATAAGACACCTCCCAGCAGATGGGCCGCCAGAATATATCCGGCGGCTATGGCCGCGGCTACCAAAATGGCATCCAAAAACCGCAGCAGACCGGAAATGATATCACCGCTGATCATATCCCGCAGGGAATTGGTCAGTGCGATGCCGGGAATCAGCAGCATAATATTGCCAATAATGATTTTGTTGGCATCGTTGCCGATACCTGCACGGACAGAAAGAATTGCCAGAGAGGACAGCAAAAAAGTAGAAAAAACATTGACGAGGATCTGATTCATGCGCGCTTTTTGCAAAAAATGGGTGTTAATACACAGCAATGCGCCCAGAATATAGCCAACAGCGCCGTCAGCCAGAGAACCGTCAAAGAAAATAGCGAAAGCACCCGCAATCATGCCGCTGGCTATGATCTGAAGCCACATGGGGTAAATGTGAGCGGATATAATTTGAGAAAGGCGGTTTTGTACAAAATCCCAGTCGGGTGTTTCTGCGCAGATCTGCCGCGACAGCGCGTTCAGTCTGTCAAGCCGGGTCAGATCCGTTCGTCCTCCGGTGATGCGGCGGGATTGGGTGTAAAATCTTCTGCTGCTGTCTTCAATGGATACGACAATGGAAGAAGTGATGGTAAATACATCTGTACGGGAACAGCCGTAGGCAGTGCAAATCAGACGAATGGAATCTTCCACACGGCCGATCTCCGCACCGCTTAGGAGCATTTGTTCTCCGATGTCCAGAGCACATGTCAGAAGCTGTTCCGGATGCATTGGCGGTCTCCTTAAAAGTAAAGTGGATAAAAGGATTATAGTTCTGTTCTGTCCAAAAAGCAAGATTTTTGTCAGGTGTGACTATGATTTCCCAGTAGCTGCAGCAGAAGCTGACACCGCTCACGGCTCAGTTGCGACAAAAGTAAAAAACCGGGAGCAAATTCGGTGTGATGGATCCACTGATCGTAGTGAGAAAGTCGTTGCAGAGTGCTGCCATAACAGCGGCGCAGGGAAGAAACGGGAAGCTCTTTGGGCAAAGGGGAAGGGACAATTTCCGGGTGCGAGTCGGTCAATAAAAACCAGATACCATTCAGCGTGGAGATACACTGTTTTGTCTTGGAGATCAACAGTGACAGTTCCGGTCTGCCGGTTTGCCCCCACTGGCCGGATAGCTGACGGTAACGGCTGAGAGTAGTTGATTCTGCCTGTAAAAGCGCTTGAATATCCGGAACAGAAGCGGCGTTAGCATCTCTGTTTTGCACCCGCTGCCAAACTCTGGCTGCCATCTGGCTGTCGTAATGTTCCATAAAAATCCTCCCTTATACGGTGAGATATTCCATCCTATGCCTTACCGGAGGAAAAGTCTATTTTATTTCAGAAAGCACTTTCTTTTTTCGTTCATATGTGCTATTATAAAGAAAATAAGCACGAGGGAGGAAATCAAATGCCCAGAACCAGCAACAAGGCCGAACAGATTTTGGATTATGTAAACCAGTTTGCGCAGGAATATGGCTATGCGCCCTCTGTTCGGGAAATCGGCGCCGCAGTGGGTCTGCGCTCAACCGCCTCAGTCAGCTATCATATTCAGGCGTTACAGGAAAAGGGCCTGCTTCTTTCTCCCGGTGCCAAGGGCCGTAAGCGGTCTATTGTAACCAATGTGCGTCCCGGTCAGATTCCGGTGGTAGGTGTGGTAACGGCCGGCCTGCCCATTCTGGCAGTGGAAAATCAGGAGGGTACTATGTCCTGGGATGGAGATCCCAACTGCTTTGCCCTGCGCGTCCGTGGTGAAAGTATGATCGGAGCCGGAATTCTGGACGGAGATAAGGTGATTGTTCGCCCTCAGCAAATGGCAGAGGACGGACAGATCGTGGTAGCGAGGATCGGTGATGAGGCCACAGTGAAGCGCCTGAGCAGAAAAAATGGGGAAGTCTGGCTGTTACCGGAAAATCCTGCTTTCGACCCGATCAACGGCATTGAAGCGGAAATTATCGGCATCGTCAAGGGCGTTTTCCGGGAATACTGATGTTTATAGGGGCAGGTTTCGTTTTTTTGCGAAACCTGCACTTTTATTTTGCAGGAATTTTGTCCATACTGCCAAAAGAGTAAAATTTTGAAGTTTTTTCTTGAAAATGTTTGCAATTTTTCTTGCAATGTGCTATACTATGTGCGCACAAAATGCAAAATGGGCGAAATGTGTAAATATTGCGGCTTTTTGCCGCTTAAATAATGAAAGGGGTAATTCCAATGCACAAGTATGTTTACCTGTTTACCGAAGGCAACGGCTCCATGCGTGAGCTGCTGGGCGGTAAAGGCGCTAACCTGGCAGAGATGACCAACATCGGTCTGCCTGTTCCCCAGGGCTTCACTGTTTCTACCGAAGCCTGCACCAAGTATTATGAAGACGGCCGTATGATCAATGCCGATATCCAGGCACAGATCATGGAGCATGTTGCAAAGCTGGAAGAGATCACCGGCAAGAAGTTCGGTGATAAGGAGAATCCTCTGCTGGTCTCCGTTCGTTCCGGTGCCCGGGCTTCCATGCCCGGTATGATGGACACCATCCTGAATCTGGGTCTGAATGAGGATGTTGTCAATGTTATGGCTGCCAAGTCCGGCAATCCCCGCTGGGCATGGGACTGCTACCGCCGCTTTATCCAGATGTACTCCGACGTCGTTATGGAAGTCGGCAAGAAGTACTTCGAAGTCCTCATCGACGAGATGAAGGAGAAGAAGGGT
>JAZRKL010000099.1:0-35490 GCA_045646265.1 Faecousia sp. | reverse complement strand
AACGCATGTCATTCTGAGCGACCGAAGGGAGTCGAAGAATCTACGCATTATCATAATGCTTAGCAGTATTTCGGTGCGAAGATCCTTCGACTCCGTTTCACTCCGCTCAGGATGACAGGTGCGGTGGTAGCTGGTAAGATACATTTAGCTTATCATTCTCGCGGTTACAGGATCTCCAAGGTGGCGCAGAGACCGTTTTCGTGGGTGACGGTCAGGCTGCCGGCAGTGTCTTTTTGCAGGATCAGAAGCATCCGGCCATTGAACAGCTTGTGAGATACTGCGGGCATATAGTACCGGCCAATCTGGGCATTGTAAAGCACCACGGGGCAACTATACATCTTGGTAATGGAAACAGAAAGCGTATGCTTGCCTGCTGTTATAGGCGTATGGAAGCGGTAGGAACGGCGGATTTCGGTAGCGGTAGCGCCTACCAGGGTGCCGTCAAGGAAGATCTGCGCCTTGCCCGCAATACCGGGGAATTCCAGGAAATCATAGGTACCATCGGCGACGAAATCAATGGTGAAAGTCTTCTCACCGGAGTCATTTGTAGCGGTGGCCCACTGATCCCATATGATACGGAAGTCATCGTCGAAGCGGGGATGCTTCTTTTCAAGGCCGGGGACATAATCCCGGAAAGACGGTACAAAAACATATCCGTTATCCGTAAACTTAGGCAGTGCGCACAGTTCGGTTTCCTCATAGTACCGCTCCCGCAGATAGGAGGCGGGGTCACCGTTGCCGACACCAAGAACGGTGGCACCTTCACAGGTGACAGAAATACTTCCGTTGTCGCCGTTGCAAAGTTCACCAAAACGATCTACCGCATCCACCGCGGCGATGATGTATTTGCCGTAATCGTCTGTGGTAATCCGCAGGGCGGTGGTGGGCTCATCGGAGCGGCGGCAGGCGGTCAGTGTTACATCGCCCTTGCGGCCCACGGCCTTCAGCTCACCCTTTTCATAGGGAACCTGCCATTCGGGAGAGCCGTAGGGAGAATTCTTCCGGGTACTGATTTCCCGACCGTTCAGGTAGAGGGTAACTTCCTCGCAGTTGGTAAAGCAGACCACCCGCACCATTTCACCGGCTTCATAGCCGTTCCAATCGGGCAGCAGGTGCAGCAGCGGTTCCGGACGCCACCAGGCACGGTAGTGGTAGTATGTATCCTTGGGGAAGCCACACAGGTCTACGATACCGAAGTTGCTGACAGTGTTGCGGGGGATTGTGGGCTCCGAGCAGCTTCCGGCGAAGGGGGAAGGCTCACCCCGGTAATCAAAGCCTGTCCATGCAAAGCTGCCGCAGTAGTAGGGCCGGTTTGCGCAGAACTGCAGGAAACCTTGGGGGCTGGATGCCCAGGGCATCGTGTTATTGCCGTAGGCATCCACATAGCCACGCTGAAGATCGTTCTTATAGACACCCCGCGCGGTCAGAGAGGACATTTCCTCACTGCTGAAAATGGGCTGGTGAGGATGGTCGGCATGATAATCGTCGGGATGGAAGGTGTCATGCTGAGGCTGGGCCACATTGCTGTTGATGCGGATATAGTTGATACCACGTAGGTCCATCTCCTCGTTGATACCGTGGTAGTTTTCGCCGTTGTTGCCGCCGTAGCTGATAATGGGATCCACAGTCAGATTTTCAATAATGCGCCGTGCGGAACGGGCCATACGGGCACCCCATTCACAGTTCTGAACGGTATGCTCTTCGTTGCCCACAGACCACATCAGAATACAGGCATGGTTGCGGTCACGCTTGACCAAGCCTTCCAACTGGCGAACAGCTTCAGCGGAGCTGCCGAACATACGGGTTTCGTCCATGAAAAGAATGCCAAGACGGTCACAAATGTCAAGGACCCCGGGAGCGGGTGGGTTGTGGGAGGCACGCACCGCGTTGACACCCATTTCCTTCATGACCTTATACTTGTAGCAGAGAACCTCGTAGGGAAGTGCAACACCCAGGCCGGCAATGTCGCCGTGGAGGCACACACCGTTGAGCTTGCGGGACTTGCCGTTGAGGAAGAAGCCTTCATCGGCAGAGAAACGCACATCTTTGAAACCGAAGTTCGTCTGCTGCTCAATCTCACCGTCAAGGGTCAAAGTCAGGGTATAAAGCTGGGGATCGTCGATATCCCAAAGAGCAGGATCGGCTACAAAGAAATTGTGAGCAATATGATTCTTTCCGTAGGTCAGTGTAAGTTCTTCGGATGTTTCCGCAATACGCTGGCCGTCCTTTTCAATTGCGATATGTGCAGCGACCTGGACAGGTGCGCCGAGGTGATCAATGTCGGCAGTAACGGATACTTCACCGCTGGGCTTGGTATGTACATAAAGATCTTCTGTGTGGCAGACATAATCCCGGGCTTCGATCAGCTTTACATCCCGGTTGATACCTGCACCGTCGTACCACCAGCCGTCGTACTGGGAGCAGTCAAGGCGGACTGCGATTGTATTGGTCTCGCCGAAGATAAGCTGGTCGGTGACATCCAGAGTCAGCGGCAGATAGCCGCAGGTCATACGGTCCATGTATACACCGTTGACGATGACCATGAAGTCACGGTACACACCTTCAAAGCGGAGGAAGTAGCGCTTGCCCTTGGGAGCGGGAAGATCGCAATCCCCATAGATAGACCTGGATTCTTCTTCGTATTCACCATCTTCGGTCATAAAGAATTCTTTGCGATACCAGGCAATAGGGAATGTGGGAACGTCTGCACGTCCGCAAACAGATGCGGCTTCATGAGTCATGCACTCATTTACCGGCTTTAAACCGGTGCAGCCACGGACGTTTCTGTCAAAATCCAGTTCCACTGCGTAATCGTGGGGCAGGTTGACGCGCCGCCAGTTGTGATTTTCAAAGCGCCGCGCAGCGAAGCCGGATGCTTCACCGGTTTTAAAGAAACCCAGAGCGGTCATTACATCCCGGTCATCCAGATTTCCTGTCTTGCGATAAAGCTCGTCTTCCAGATGAAAATACCAGTTTTCATTAATAATGCGTTCTTTCATAGGGCACCTCCAAATTTAGGTTATTTTAATTGTAGCGCTGCGGTATAAAAAAGTCATATCATAATCTTGCGTGATTATTGCACGATATTGCTGTTTATGATATGATATAACTGAAAAACAGCGATTTTATTGTTTTTTAGGAGAAACGTGATGGTTACATTTCGGAAATATGCTGCCAACATTACGGCAGATTCTATGAAAGTACAGATCAATGACTGCGGACTGCTTGAGTTTAAGGAAGTTGACAATCAGGTTTATCGTCCTGCGTGGGATGTGGATTATCAGCTTCTGTATATCGTGGAGGGTGTGGGACACTTCTACTTTGACAGCGGTCATGTGGCGGTTCCAGCCGGAAGTGCTGTACTCTATGCCCCGGGGGAAACACAGAAGTACGGATACAAAAAAGAGGAGAGCGCCCTGGTTTGGTTCTGTCATTTCAAGGGGGAGGGAATCGAGGCCCTGCTTGCGGATTGTCCCATTCCCACAAGCACACCGATTGGTCTGGAAGGACTTCCGGAACTGTCAACCCACTTTTCCGGGCTGATCCCAAGCAATATGGATCCCTGCGGTATGGCGGGTGCGGCAATTACTCTTCTTTCTCTGCTACAGCAAATCAGCGGACACATTACACAAAGTGAACCTGTGCGGGAGGATCCCCTTGCGCCCGTCTTTGCGGACATCCGGGAGAACTATATGCATGACCGGTCCATTGAAGAGTACGCAGCCATGTGTCACCTTTCCAAGTATCATTTTCTGCGGCTGTTCAAGCAAAAAGCAGGCGTCACACCGGTGGTGTACCGCAATGCGTATCGCCTGACCGTTGCGGAGCAGCTTCTTGCCCATTCCAATCTTACGGTAGAAGCGGTAGCGGAGACCGTTGGCTTTTCCTCCGCGGCCTATTTCTGCCGTGTCTACAAAAAAAGCCGGGGCCACACCTGCCGCCAAAAATAAAAAATGTTCCTCCCGATGAAAACCGGGAGGAACATATTAGTATTTTGTGCCGTTCCGGTATTGGAGCGGGGAAACACGGCAGTGTTTTTTGAAGCATTCGGAGAAGTAGAACTGGTTACAGAAACCCAGATCGCTGCTGATTTTTTCAATGCTGGCATCGGTATGGCACAGCCGCCACTGGGCGGCATTGATCAGCTGCATATTGATATATTGTTTGATAGTGACACCAACTTCTTTGCGGAATTGCCGGGCCAGGTAGCTTCTGGAAATATAGCACTTTTGTGCCAGTTCGTCGATTCGCAGCTGGGCGGAAAGCCGCTGATTGATATCGTTGATGGTATCAGCCACACAGCCGGAATAGACATGGATCTCATCCCAGTGAAACTGGTGCTTACGGTTCATTTCCCGTACGATGTTATTGATGGCGCAAATGACCTCAAAGGCATCTGTGTAGCTGGAGCTTTTGCAGATATCCCGAAGATACGCGAATTGCTCCGGCGGATAATCAATCACGGCAAGCCTGTTAAAATTACGCATAAGATCAAATTGATCCGGCTGGGTAAGATTAAAGTGGAAAAACAGCAGGGAAAGGGAATCGTCGCAATGGTAGCTGCAGGGAAGTCCTGCCGGCAGCAGATAGGCTTTGCCCGGTTCCAGAATCAACTCTTCCGTTTGGGTGCTGAGTACACCGGTGCCGGATGCCACAAGATATAAACGGTTGAACGGGGTAGCCAACTGATGGGTATGCCATTTGGAACCGACCGCTGCATAGCCGGCATAGCCTAACCGCATGTCAATGCCGTTTACCAAATTCATGATAGTGCTGTGCTTTTGTATTTCCATACGAAACCTCTATTTGTGTCAAAAAACATATATTTTGTACCGGTTTATGAATACGCATTTACAAATGATAATATATGATTATGATATCAGTATATAGCACCTTTGAAAGAAAAGCTATATAAATTTGATAAATAAAAAAATAAAATACATAACCAGGAGGATTTGTAAAATGGCAAGAATCTGCATTCCCGATTATGAGTATAAGGAAAGAGTACAGCGCGCTGCCGCAATTCTGCAGCGGGAAGGTCTGGACGCTCTGATCGTTAACGGTAATGAGGCTGACTATGCCAATCCCCGTTACTTCTCCGGCTTCTGGCCCCTGTTTGAGCGTGCCGGTGTTGCCATCTCTGCCGATGGCCGTGCAGCTCTGCTGGTAGGTCCTGAGTCCGCCATCTTCGGCGCTGACCGCAACAAGCTGGACAAGACCTTCGTTCTGACTGCTTACCGCGAAGGCGCTGACCCCGCATACCCCGAGCTGAAGCCCGACACCTTTGACGATGTGTTCAAGTACATCGGTGTTACCGGCAAGAAGATCCGTATCGGTGTGGCATCCTTCCTGGATACCTCCGTTACCATCTACAATGCCATCCGTGAGGCCTTCCCTGAAGCTGAGATCGTGGATGCCGGCAAGGTGATGGTGGAGCTGCGCTCCGTCAAGTCCGAGAACGAGCTGGCCTGCCTGCGTGAGGGCTACCGCATCGCTAACATCGCTACCGAGGAAGTTATCAAGGCTATCCGCCCCGGCATGACCGAGCTGCAGATGGTTGGTGTCGCCCAGAAGGCTGTTTACGAAAACGGCGCTGAGTACGAAGGCCTGCCCATGTACGTCTTCTCTGAGGCTTCCACCCGTCACGCTATCTCCCGTTCTTCCTACCGTGAGTTCCAGAAGGGCGATATCGTGCAGCTGAACCTGTCTGCCAAGATCGACGGCTACTCCGCCGCCATCGGTTACCCCATCTGCCTGGGCAAGCTGGAAGGCCAGCGCCGGGATATCGTTCAGTTCTGCCGTGAGGCTCATAGCTGGAGCGAGAAGCAGGTCAAGGCCGGTGTTTGGGCCGCTGACATCGCCAAGGGCTTCTACAAGTACTTTGTTGACAATGGCTATGAGAAGAACTATGTTTACGGTCCTCTCCATGGCACCGGCATCATCGAAGTCGAAGCACCCTGGTGTGAGACCAGCTCCCAGTACTACCTGAAGCCCAACATGTGCTATCAGGTGGATACCTACATCTCTGCCGACACCTTTGGTGTCCGTTGGGAAAAGGGCATCGCTGTCAAGGAAGGCGGCTTCGAAATGCTGTCTCCCGAGATCCCCGAGGTCTGCCCCGAGATCCTGTTCTGATAATCAACTACCGGCGCACACCCCGTGCGCCGGTTTCTTAAAATAAGGAGGATATACCGATGCAAATGCTTGAAATGTTCTACGATGAGATCCAGGATGCCGTAGATCGCAAGGTTCCCTTCATTATCCCCATCGGCACCATGGAGTATCACGCCAAACACGCTTCCTGCGGTACCGATACCCTGGTGGTTACCGGCTGTCTGCGGGAACTGGAGAAAGAAAAAGAAATCGTCGTCTGTCCGCCCATCTGGTACGGTGTGGCTTCCTATGCGGTCTGCGCACCCAAACCCAGCCACTTCCATGTGGATGAGGATGCCTATGTCAATTACCTGTACTACATTCTCAAGTCCATGATCGATGCCGGTCACAAGAATATCTATCTCGTACCCCATCACCAGACCGAGGGCGCGGGCCTGATGCCCATGACCATCGCCTGCCACAAGGCTGCCAAGAAGGTGACCATGGAATACATGGAGGAAAAGCTTGGCAAGGGCTGGTGGGGCAGCGATGCTTATGCTACTTATTATGAAGACCTGGGCAGCGAGGATGATCCCTTCTCCTACATCAAGGTCATTCCCTTGATCGGTGCTGAGGCACAGATCAAGTGCGGTGGCTTTGACCATGCAGGCAAGTGGGAAACCTCTTTGCTGATGGGTACCTACCCCGAACTGGTTGATCTGAGCCGCTGCGAGCGGAACACCGAATGGTTTGCCCAGAGCGCCAAGGAAGCCAGTGAGGAAACCGGCAAGCACATGGTGGCTTGCACCTTGGAGTGGTTACGGGAGGCAATCGTATGAGCAGAATTATCTTTGGACAGTTGGGCCGGCTGAAGCCGGAAAAGATCGCGGAATATGATGAGATGCACGGCAAACCCTGGCCGGAGATTTTAAAGACCATCTATGATTGCAATCTGCGCAATTACTCCATTTTCCGCCACGAGGATCTGGTATTTGCCTACTTTGAATATGTGGGTGAGGATTACGATGCGGACATGGCAAAAATGGAGCTTTGCCCCCACATGCAGCGTTGGTGGACCTTCTCCAAGCCTTGTTTTGTAAAATACAGCATCCGCCCGGACAGTGAGTTCTATGCGGATATGAAACAGATTTTCTATACTGCGTAAGGAGGACCTTTATGCGTACCATTCAAGCCGAACCCATTACTGTCGAAGCTTTTGCGCCCTTCGGTCAGTTTTATACTTATACGGATCCCAAGGGTTATGCCCTCTGCGGTGAGCTGCACCGGTTCTTTCCGGACCGTCTGGTTGCTGACAGCAATCACCGGGTGGGATACTCTCCCATTCTGGTAAAGAAGCCCGAAAAAATGGTCATCACCCAGCAGGAGTATCATACTACCACTTGGGAAATGATCATGCCGCTGAATGATGACATGATCCTGCATGTGGCACCCGCTTCTGCCGGTACCCCTGTGACCCATCTGGCAAAGGCATTTATTGTGCCCAAGAATACCTTGGTAAAAATGAATGCCGCCATCTGGCATCTGGCACCCCTGCCCGCAAACGCGGATGAGCTGGCTGCCATGATCGTTTTGCCCGAGTGCACCTATGCCAACGACTGCACCGTGGTGGACCTGAAGCCCGAAGAACAGTTTGAGATCGTATTATGAGTTGGAAAACCGATTGTGAAGCGGGCCTTCTCTACGATGCCACCGCTCCCCAGCGGGAAGCGGAGCATATCCGCTGCGCAGATCTGTGCTGGGAGTATAACCGTACCCGTCCTTCGGATATGGAGGGCAGAGAACGGCTGCTTCGGCAGATCTTTGGCAAACTGGGCAAGGATCCTTATGTAGAACCCACCGTGTTTTTTGGCTTCGGTTACAATGTGGAAGCCGGTGACCGGTTCTTTGCCAACAACAACTGCGTCTTTGTAGACCCCGGCAAGATCATTTTTGGTGACGATGTCAAGATTGCACCCCAGTGCGGCTTCTATACCGCCCTGCACCCTCTGGATCCGGAGCAGCGTGCCATCGGTGCGGAAGCAGCCTACCCCATTGTGGTAGGAAATAACGTCTGGTTTGGCGGCGGCGTGAAAGTGCTGCCCGGTGTTACCATTGGTGACAACGCGGTGATTGGTGCCGGAAGTGTGGTCACCAGAGATATCCCTGCCAATTGTCTGGCGGTTGGAAATCCCTGCCGTGTTGTCCGGCAATTGACCGAAGAAGATGCACTGCGCTACCGCACCCCGGAATATTTAAAATAAATACTTAGATATTACTTGGAAGGAAACGTCAAAATGAAAGTGTACCAAGAGAAATTTGTTGGTGTGTTCGGCGATCCTGTAGATGAAAATCCGACCATCGTGATCATGCAATCCGGTTTTGATTATCTGAAAATTCCCTACCGGTATCTGTCTGTTACTGTGAAAGACGGTGATCTGGAAGCTGCCATGAAGGGTATGCGTGCCATGAACTTCACTGGTATCGGCATTACGATGCCCCACAAACAGAAGGTCTTGCAGTATCTTGACGAGGTGGAGGAAAAGGCAGCTATCATGGGTGCCGTGAATTTCGTTTACTGGAAAGACGGTAAGCTGCGCGGCGAAAATACCGACGGACAAGGCTTTATGATGAGCCTGCAGGTAGCCAATGTACAGACCGCCGGAAAAAAGGCAGTGGTTCTGGGTGCCGGTGGTGTGGCTCGTGCCATCACCGTGGAGTTGGCAAATGCCGGTGTGGAACACATTACGGTTGTGAATATCGTTGAGGAACAGGGCAAAGATCTGGTACGCACCTTAAATGAAAAGACAGGGGCCAAGACTGAGTTTGTGTTGTGGGACCATACCTATCAGATTCCCGATGATACGGATATTCTGGTCAACGGTACCTCCATCGGCTTCGCTGACGGAAACGATTGCCCCAACATTGACTATGCTACCTTAAAATCCAACATGGTCGTCTGTGATGTGATCCCCAATAAGGAAACCACACGCTTCCTGGAAAACGCCAAGGAAAAAGGCTGCCAGACCCTTAACGGCCTTGGGATGCTGGTCAACCAGAGTCTGCGCTGCTTTGAAATCTGGACCGGTAAGGAAGCGCCTGTTGCAGTGATGGAAAAAGCGCTGAAAGCGGAATTCGGAATTTAAAACAACAGATACGGAAAGGAAATATAGTATGACATACGGAAAGAAAGTTTGGATCTTCCCGGACGCGGAGCTGCCTCCTGTAGGCGTCAATCTGATTCCCGGTCACGAATCCATTATTATCACCAATACCGGCGATGAGGTCGCCAATGTGAAGATCACTCTGATCTATACCGACAAGGAGCCTGTCAGCTTTATGACCTCTGTGCAGGCTCGTCGGGTGCGCTGCTTGCGTACCAATCAGGAGCGTGACTTTGGCGAATTCACTGCCAAGTTTGACGAGCAGTATGCTATCATGCTTGAAAGCGATGTGCCCGTTGTGGCTCAGTACGGCCGTGCAGAACCCCGTACCGTGGCATTCTACACCACCCCCGGTTACTGCGAATAAAAAAGTCAGAGATACCCCAGACTTTTCCCGTACGGGATAAAGTCTGGGGTGTTTTTTGCCAATATGTAAGAAAACAGGGTCATTTATCTCGGTTTGCCGAACGGGGACAATTTCGGTCACTACAAGTCAAACATTCAGACTTATCGTGATCCGGCAAGCAGCAGAGCATATAATCACATTCATTGCAGCAGCACTCTATACCGATATGTTCTCCGTTACCCAAACAATCCTTTCCGTGATTTCCGGGAGTCAGTATTGTACCTGTAATGTCGATTATCATAATAAGCACTCCAAACAATTTCTCTCTATATATAAGTGGTTTTAAACAGTATATGAACTTTGTATTGCAAATGCAATGCAAAGTTTGAATTATCAGAAAGATGTAGTTTTTCGTAGACCAACAATCAATATGGGAAAGGGGACGTGTTACTTTCTTGTCTCCGAACAAGAAAGTAACCAAAGAAGTCGGCATAGGAGGGGGACTGAGTTCGTTGCTCCCGCACTCAAAGCCGTCCCCCTCCTATGTACCTCCCCCGCGCGCACTTACGATGGTGTAGCATAGGCTTCCTGTTGTCAGTTGTGTTATGCCAGCGGGTAACCGTGTTGTGCCCAAGGACACGGAAACGGGAGTACGGCACCCTATACGCCGAACACTGGCGGTGCTGTGTAAGTTTTTAGGTTTAGATGTACGAATTCCCTAACGCACCATCTTATTGGCGGCGGGGGATTGCAAAGGGGGCGCTTTTGCTCGTAGCGCCCCTTTGCCCGGCTTCTTTTCTCCCTTTCTTGCCGGAACAAGAAAGGGAGCCCGCCGGGAGGCATACTGCAATAACAGGCTTGCATGATTATGTTTTTTGACAAGGTAAATATGCATTGCAAATGCAATGCATATTTTTGCGATGTTATACCGTAAGATTATAGCAATACAAATGCAATGCTTACGAGGTATGACAATATGGGCAAATTTAAAATTCCCGAAAATCCACCCACCGTAAATAAAACTATTCGTTTCCCTAACGATGTGATTGAAGAAGTGGAAAAGGTAATTAAGGGTAAAGATTGTACATTCTCTGCTTTCGTGATTGCAGCGGTTCGTACTGCGTTAGATGATTTGAAGAATGATTAACAAAAGGACCACGATTCGTGGTCTTTTTTCTTTATAGATATCATTATACAAAAAACAGTGGAAAAAATTTGTCGAATATTGTATGATAATGAAAAATAGTGCGTAAAGCGCTTTGACAGACCAAGGAGGAAACATTATGCAAATCGGAACTGCGATTCAAAACTTCCGTGTTACCAATGTGCGCGCCATTAAGGAGCTGGGCTGCAATCTTTGGGAGATGGAGCATGAGAAAACCGGCGCGCAGCTGATCTGGCTGGACCGGGAAGATGAGAACAAGACCTTTGGTATCGCCTTTAAGACTATTCCCGAGGACTCCACCGGTGTGTTCCACATTCTGGAGCACAGCGTGCTTTGCGGCTCTGACAAGTACCCTGTGAAAGAACCCTTTGTGGAATTGCTGAAGTCCTCGGTCAATACTTTCCTCAACGCTATGACCTACCCTGACAAGACCGTATATCCCATCAGCAGCCGCAACGACAAGGATTTTCTAAACCTGCTGGATGTGTACATGGATGCGGTGCTGCACCCCGCCATTTACAACAAGCCTGAGATCTTCCGTCAGGAAGGCTGGCGCTATGAGCTGCGGGAGGGACAGGAGCCTGTTTACCAGGGCGTTGTGTTTAATGAAATGAAGGGCGCTTATGCCACTGCCGATACGGTGCTGGAATATGCCATGAATCAGCTGATGTTCCCGGATAACTGCTACAGTGTGGAATCCGGCGGCCATCCCGAGTATATTCCCGACCTGACTTACGAACAGTTCATTGCCGACCACCAAAAATACTACCATCCTTCCAACAGCCGCATTATGCTCTGCGGCAGCGTGGATATCGATGCGGCTTTGGCACATATCGATGCTTACTTAAAGGACTATGACCGCCAGGTGGCGGATTTCCCCATCGCCATGCAGGAGAGCGTCCCCTACAAGGAAGAGCGGGTGCTCTACGAGATCGGCACCGAGGAATCTCCCGGGGCAAGAACCATTGTTTCCTGCGGCACCATGCTGGGCAAGTTCGATGAACAGGAAAAACTGTATGCAGCTGCAGTGTTGAATGACTATCTGGCAGGTGACAACGATGCGCCTTTGAAGCAGGCTATTTTGAATGCAGGTTTGGGTCAGGATGTGAAGGTCAATCTCCATGACGGTATTCAGCAGAACTGGGTGTCCTGGGAGGTTTGGAATACCGACGAGGATAAGGTGGAAGCCATCAAGCAGACCGTGGAAAAGGTACTGACCGATCTGGCGGACAATGGCCTTGATAAGGATAATCTGGAAGCCTGCTTCAACCGTTTTGCCTTCCGGCTCCGTGATCGGGACGGCGGATGGGCATCCCGCAGCCTCAGCGAAGCGCTGACCACTTTGGACAGCTGGCTCTATGGCGGCGATCCTGCTCAATATCTGCTGTGCGAGGATGTACTGAATGCTCTGGAAGCCAAACTGGATACCGATTACTATGCCAAGCTGATCCGGGAACTGTTCCTGGAGAATCCCCACAAGGCCATGGCCATTCTGATTCCCTCCCAGACCCTGGGCAAGGAAAAGCAGGAAAAGGAAGCAGCACGGGTGGCAGCAGAAAGCGCTGCCTGGACAGAGGCAGACAAGGTCCGCATCACCGAAGAAGGGGAGCGCCTTACCAAGTGGCAGCAGACTCCAGACAGTGCCGAAGCTTTGGCAACTATGCCCATGCTGGAACTGTCTGACATTGACCCGGTTCCCAAGAAACTGCCTGTTACCGTGACAGAAAAGAACGGTACACCGGTGCTGGTTCATGAGGTTACCAACGGTCTTGTATATCTGAATCTGTACTTTGATGTTTCCGATCTGACCGTGGAAGAACTGCCTGCAGCAGCATTTTTGATGGAGCTGCTGGGTAAGCTGCCCACAAGTAAGTACAGCAGCGCCCAGATCCAGATGCTGACCAAGCAGAAAATCGGTAAGCTGCGCTTTGACAGCAATGTTTTTGACGGTAAGAAGCTGTCTGTGCAGTTGGGCGCCCAGATGGTATGTCTGGCAAACCAGAAAGAAAACGCAGCCGATCTGCTGTGCCAGATCCTGACCGAGACCCGTTTTGACGATGTTACCCTGCTGAGGAACCTGCTGAACCAGAGTATGATGGATCTGCAGATGTACTTTGTAGGCGCGGGCCATCAGTTTGCGAAAACCCGTGCGTCCGCTATGGTCACCGGCGCGGGCGCTGCTCAGGAAGCGCTGTCCGGCAGCACCGCCATTCAGTGGGTCAAGGCCCGTTGCGCGGATGACGACGCAGCGCTGCAAACTCTGGCTGCGCAGCTGAAGGCCCTGGCAACCAAGGCTTTCGCCGCCAAGAGAATGACCGTTGGTATTTCCGACAATGCGGAAGGATTGGAAGCCTCTGTGATCGCCGCATTCCCTGTGGGCGAAGCTGCCGGGGCAGCAAACTTTGTGCCCATGGCAGTCACACAGGTGGGTCTGCCCATTCCCGCGCCCATTGGCTTCGCTGCCAAGGCATCCAACATCAAAAACAATGGCGGCAGCTTTACAGGCAGCACCCATGTGCTGGCAAATATCCTGCGCTTCAGCTATCTGTGGAATGAGATCCGTGTCCAGGGCGGCGCTTACGGCTGCGGTTTCAGCGGTATGCCCAACGGTGATATGTTCTTCCATACCTATCGGGATCCCCAGCCCGGCCGTTCTCTGGATGTGTTTGACAAGGCCGCGGAGTTTATCCGCAACTTCTGCGCGGAAACCGAGGACCTGACGCCTATGGTTTTGGGCGCATTCTCCGCTGCCGATCCGCTGCTGAACACCCAGCGGCAGATCACCGTTGCGGAAGGCCGCTACTTTACCGGCACTACCTATGAAGACACCTGCCGTATTAGCCGCGAACTGGTGGAAACCACCAAGGAAGATCTGCTGGCACTGACGGAAGCTCTGGAGCAGATCGCCAAGGATAATGCGGTTTGCGTGGTAGCCGGTCAGCCGTTGCTGGAAGCTTGCGGAGAGAAGCTGGCTCAGATTCAGCAGGTGCTGTAATGGTTAAAGAACTGGTACACGACCCTATCCTGCTGACCCGCAAGTCAGAAACGGCTACAAAGGACGATTTGCAAATTGTGCGGGATCTGCTGGATACACTATCTGCCCACAAAGAAACCTGTGTGGGCATGGCTGCCAACATGATCGGCGAGCATAAGTGCATCATTGCCTTTGATAACGGCGGCAGCTACATGGCCATGCTGAATCCGAAAATCGTTAAACAGGAAGGTGCTTACGAAACGGAAGAAGGTTGCTTATCGTTACTGGGTGGCCCTCGCAAAACCACACGATATCAAAAAATCAAGGTGGAATACCAAAATGAGGTATTCCAGACCCGGCTGAAGACCTTTACCGGCTGGACGGCCCAGATCATTCAGCATGAGATCGACCATTGCAATGGCATACTGATATAACAAAACCTGCGCCGGGTAACCCCGGCGCAGTTGTTATTTTCAGAATCTGTGGTATACTGTAGAAAAAGGGGGCATGACTATGTGGAATCTGGAAGAAGCGGTTGCTTATTATAAAAAACAGGGTGCGCCGGGAGACCAGAGCGCCTTGGTCAGCCTTTTGCGGGAAGTGCAGGGCGAAAACGGCGGCGGAATCCCCAAAGGATTGCTGCCGCGGATGTCCCAGCTTCTTGGCGTGAAAGAAAGCTATCTTCTGGCTGTGGTAAAGCGCATCCCCAGCCTGCGGATCGCAGACACCCATGTGTTGGAATTATGTGGTGGTCCCAATTGCAGCAAACGGGCGCGTCTTGCAGAATTTGTGGAAAAGACATACGGAAGCAAGCCCAAGGGCTTTGAAGTGCGCTATGTGCCATGTATGCGCCTCTGCGGAAAAGGCCCCAATATCCGTTGGGATGGAGCGGTCTACCATGGCGCGGACGAAGCACTGATTCGCCGCTTACTGGAGGGATAATGAATGAAACTACTAATCGAAGCTTTGACAAAATTTAGCTGTGGGTTGCTGCTGGTGGGTCTGCTGATCTTTCTTCCGGCAGGAACCATTGCTTATACATATGGGTGGCTGCTGATGGGTCTGCTTTTCGGCCCCATGCTGATCGCGGGTTTTGTGATGCTTGCCAAAACACCGGAGTTTCTTGCCAAACGGCTGGACGCCAAGGAAAAGCAGGCAACCCAGAAGAGTGTGCTGGCCTTTTCCGGGCTGATGTTTATTGTCGGTTTTGTGGTGGCGGGTTTGGATTCCCGTTTTGGATGGTCGAAGATGCCTCTGTGGGTAACCGTTACGGCATCGGTGCTATTTTTGGCAGCTTATGGCCTCTATGCGGAGGTCATGCGGGAAAATGCTTACTTAAGCCGGACAATCAAAGTAGAAGAGGGACAGAAGGTAGTAGATACCGGCCTGTACGGTATCGTTCGCCATCCTATGTATATGACCACGGTTTTGCTGTTTTTGATGATCCCTGTGGTTCTCGGTTCCTGGTACGCATTGATCGTATTTGCCTTTTATCCGGCCATTATCATCGTGCGGCTGAAGGATGAAGAGGACTTGCTGACACGGGAGCTTCCCGGGTACGCGGAATACAAGCAACGGGTCAAATACCGCATCATTCCCTTTGTTTGGTGATTTATGAAAGAACGGGTTTACGAATTTTTAAAGACGGTTCCCAGAGGGAAGGTCGTGACCTACGGACAAATTGCTTTGCATTTGGGAGATAAACGTTTGGCAAGAGCGGTGGGAAATATCCTTCACAGCAATCCGGATCCCGCACATATCCCTTGTCACCGGGTGGTAAATGCCAGGGGACAGGTGGCTGCCAATTTTGCCTTTGGCGGTGCCGCGGCGCAGCGTGCTTTGCTGGAAAAAGAGGGCATCGTATTTGAAGCCAATGGGTGCGTCAATCTTGAGAAATACGGCATTTAATGCTGCTTAAAAAGGCCCTCCAAAGAGTGTCTGCAATAAAACAGTATACTTCTACTAATAAAAAAGGACAGAGATTGTTTTGCGTTCTCTGTCCTTATTTCTTGACAAGTACCGCCTTTATGGACACAAAAGCGATTTATACACCGATAGCATCAATTGATTCACAAAAATTGTGCTATAATTATTTCAAAAGTGCCAACCTTTTTTGTATTTCATTCCACTATATAGGCAAACGGTACCGAGGTAATAAAATGAACAAACAGAAAGCTGACGAATTGATCGTTAAATATCTGCCTAAGATTTACGGCTTTGCGATAAAAAAAGCCTTTTCCTATGAGGAAGCAGAGGAATTAAGCTCCGATATTGTTACGGAGGTTTATTTGTCGTTGCTTTCATCAAAAGAAATATACAATATAGACGGATATGTTTGGAGAATCTCTGAACACGTTTCGTCAAAGTTTGTATCCTCAAAGAAAAGGCGGGAAGGAATTTCTATAAACGGTATGGATTTTTCCGACAACATGCCGATATTTGATGAAAATCCAAATGAGGAAATCGATCTGCTGCGCCGTGAAATAGCATTTTTGACGCAGGCACGTCGCAAAATTGTCTTTTCATTTTATTACGAAAATAAGCCTATTTCTGCTATCGCTAAAGAAATGGAAATTCCCGAGGGAACAGTAAAGTGGCATCTTAACAAAGCAAGAAATGATTTGAAAGAAGGTTTTAGTATGGAAAGAAAAATTGGAAAGCTTGGCATTAAACCTATTGAAGCTAATAATTTTGCGCATTTCGGAAATGCCGGAAGCAACGAAGGTCCCAAGTCCTATTTGGGAAACAAGTTAAATCTTAATATCGTATATAGCGTTTATCACTCCCCCAGAACAATGATTGAGATTGCAGAGGAGTTGGGAGTTACTCCTGTCTATATTGAAGACAATGTCAAGGAGTTGGAGGATAATGGTTTTTTAGTTATGAAATCCGGAAAACGCTATACGACATATGTCAACTTCAATCCCGAAGCATATTCACTTGAGCAACAAGAAAAACGAATGCAAAAGCAGATGGAAATTGCCAAACTTTTAGTTCGTGAATATGTACCGCAGGTACGGGCTGCGGTAGCAGACGTAAAAGATGTTTACATTCCAAGCGGAAACCGAGAGTTATTTGAAGCCACCGCTATATTTTATGCAGTATCAAACAAATGTTATATATCACTGAAAACAGACCTTTCGCAATACCGAATCAAAACCATGGCCGGTGGCGACTTTATTGCCGGCGTTGACATCTCTGCAACTCAGAGTGACGTTGATTATATTCCGGCTCAAAGCTACCCCTCTTATTGGGCATGCGGAGATATGATTCGTTGGTCGGAAAAATATCCGTCAGTATATTCTTGGTCAAACGATACTCGGTACTGCTCACGTAAAGGCACTTGGGAAAATAAAATCACTTCGGATTATGAATACCTCTATGAATTTATGTCAGGCACTATTGATGACAATCAAGTTAATAAGGAAAAAATTGACCGTTTAAGAGAGCGAGGGTATTTGACTAAGGATAACAAAGTCAACATTATGGTGATGCGCAGCGAACAAAATGAGTTTTTCTCAAAATTGCCATCACTTGATGAAAAAATAAAAAATACATTTGCAGGTTATGCGTTGGAGCAAGCAACGCAGGCGGCAAAAGATTATCCCCATCAAATGCAAGATTTAATTATAGCCGGGTATGTGCGCAGCTTTATTGGATGTACTGTTGCACTGATGGTTATGGATATACTTTATGAAAACGGTACATTTAGTCCTCTTACAGAAGAAGAAAAAATCACCGCACATCTATTAATGTTCTGTGATGTATTACCCTGATAAATATCGCCGAGAGTAACCGTGTTTGGTTACTCTCGGCGATATTGTTATTCATTTAATAAACCTGCTTGACCGTAGTCCCCCCCGAAAAAACGGGGGACTTTTTTAGAATCATCATGATTCCTTATCTTACCACTGAGGAATGGCTATAGATATAGAATTCCTCCTGGCTGGGCATCCATGCCTTTTCCTTTGCCGGGAAGGTGGCATCAAATGCTTCCACGGCGGCGGTATCTTCGCAGCAATCGGCGGCGGTACTGGGGATATACATCCATTTTTTGCCGTCGAGAACACCGGGAACCAGCTCACAGACCAGCAGAGCGGTGGGGAAGTTGCCATCCACCACAAAGCTGACATTCTTCTTTTTGCAGCTGACAAATCCGCGGCTGACATAGTTACCGGGATTGCCGAAGTTGATATTGACATCGTAGCCCATCTTGCGGGCAGCATCAAAAGAATGCTCGATGAGGATCTTCCCCAATTTCTGCCGCTGGTATTTCGGCGCGACGCACAGAGGGCCGAAGGAAAGTATTTCCTTTCTCTGGCCGCTTTCATCTTCCAGCCATGCCTTAGTGTACATGATATTGCCGATAATTTCTCCGTCCTTTTCCAGCACGAAGGCCAGTTCCGGCAGAAAATCGGGATGGGAGCGCATCATGTGAACATAATAGTGTTCGTCCGCACCCGGTTTGTAGACATTCCAGAAGCTCTCGCGGGTTAAAATTTCAACCGCCCGGTAATCGTCGGGGGTTTCTTGCCGAATGATAATATCCATCACAACAAATCCTTACATGTTGTCAGGCATGGCCTGCAGCATCAGTATATCATCAAAAGAAGTGCATTGCAAGGAGACTTTTGGCGTGATATAATAATGCAGACGATCAAGGCCGCGCAAGGTGACTTCCGCGGCCGGAACAAGAGGGAGTGTACCATCAATGAAAGTTTATGATATATCCCAAGAGGTATTTTCCTGCACGGTTTATCCCGGAGATCCGAAACCGGAAAAGCAGACCCTTTGCGCAATAAACGCCGGAGATCTGTATAATCTGACCGCCTTTTCCATGTGCGCCCACAACGGTACCCATATCGATGCGCCCTTTCATTTCCTGAAGGATGGTAAGTCGGTGGAGAGCATGGAACTGCATACCTTTGTCGGCGATTGTTTCGTTGTACGGTATGAGGGGAATATCACGGCTGAGGATGCGAATGCCATTCTGCAAAAAGCCGCGGGTATCCCCAGGATCCTGATTGCCGGGCCGGTTACTGTCACCGCAGAAGCGGCAGAAGTTTTTGCGGCAAGGGGCATCTGCCTGTTGGGCAATGAAGGTCAAAGTGTCGGGCCGGAAAATGCGCCCATGCAGGTACATAAGATCCTGCTGGGCAGGGATATAGCGCTTTTGGAAGGGATCGTTCTAAAAAATGTACCGGAGGGCAGGTATTTTTTAAGCGCGGCACCGCTGAAACTGGCGGGTGCTGACGGTGCACCCTGCCGTGCGTATTTGATAGAAGCATAATGGTGGTGTTTTCATGATTATTCTAATTGCCGGTGCTACCCATACAGGAAAAACAGCATATGCACAGAAACTACTTGAAAAATACGGCTATCCCTATTTGTCCGTTGACCATCTGAAAATGGGTTTGATCCGCAGCGGTCAGACAAGCTTAACTCCTATGGATGACGATAAGCTGACGGACTATCTCTGGCCTATTGTCCGGGAAATGGTGAAAACCGCTATTGAGAACAAGCAGAATCTCATCGTAGAGGGCTGTTATATCCCCTTTGATTGGCAGAAGGATTTTGAAGAGGACTATTTGCAAGACATCCAATATGTGTGTCTTGTGATGTCAAGAAAATATATTGAAAACCATTTTGCGGATATTTTGGCAAAGGCATGCGTTATTGAATGCCGTTTGGACGATTCTGAGCTGAATCGGGAAGAACTGATTGCCGAAAACGAATACAATCTTGCCCAGTGCGTTGCCCGTGGACTTCCCTACATTTTGGTAGATGAAGCATACAAGGTAGACACACTGTAAATCCCCCAATGAGGAGGAAATGCTATGCTGATAAACGGTTGCCAGGAAGGGAAGGGGACACCACGGCTGACGGAAGTGAAATGCCCCAAATGCGGCGAATATGTAGAGGTGTTTGTGCTGATGGGCGGCCCTATCGGTAAGACCGGAACTCTGGCCAGTGATGAGATCTGCACTTGCGGGCATGTTCTGGTCCCCGGCAGCTACGAAACCGAATATGACCAGTGAAACGCGGATAAAGGATCGTTTAGCGGTGCAGTTGCCTAAAACGCATGTCATTCTGAGCGACCGTGTTGCAGAGCACAGCGAATCTTCAAATAATATGATTGCCGGTGGCAATCATACTTCTAAAACACGGGAGTCGAAGAATCCACTCTTTAGGATGCGGATCCTTCGACTCGTTACACTCGCTCAGGATGACACGGAAACTTGGTAGTTGGTGCGGTAAACGATCATTTACAACAGCAAAAAATTAGGGTCTGTTGCTTTTGGCAACAGACCCTTCAGCTTGTCAAAAAAGTATTTTTGACAAGCTGCCTGCGTTTTTCAAACTTTTAGTAAGTTTGAAAAACGGTTTGATTGAACGTGAAAGACAACCCTGACGGTTTTCTTTCACACTATCTTTCACTCCGAAGCCTTCGGCGAGGTATGTTTTTTGACAGACCTTTTTCCTATGACTATTTATGCTTCGTTGCATTTGCGAATGTAGATGTCAATGACTTCTTTGGCAAAGGCACCGGTACCAGCGCCGCCTGCTTTGTCAATATTTTCGGTCATGCTGCCGCCGCCTGCGTAGCTCTCTGCCAGAGACTCCAAAATTTGAGGTGTACAGGTATAGAAATTCTCTGTAAAGAATTCCTGCAATTCTCTTGCCCAGTTCTGGGCAGCTTCACTGTCCGGGGCGCAGGATCGCATATGGCCTAAACAGGCAAAGAACGCCATCACCTGTGCGCCCAGATCCTTTTCCTGCTGCTTGGTGCGGTTTTGGGATTTCTGCTGAAATTCTTTATAGGCATCGGTCTTTCCGTAGAGGGCTTTTGCCTGCTGGCTGTATTCATCCAACTTCTTGGGGTCAAATCCTTCAAAATCCATATAGTTCACTCCAACTGTCAGTATTCCTTTTGCAAGGGAGATCCGGTTTTGTAGCTTAACTACCTGTTCCTGCATCAAAGCGATCTGCTGATCCAGTGACCGGTTGCGGTCGTAATCCGGGGAATCGAGAATGACGGAGATATCTTTTAAGGATAGTCCCAATTCCCGGAACACAAGGATCATATAGAGCCGTTCCAAAGCGGCTTCATCGTAAAGCCGATATCCGGCTTCCGTTACCCGGGTGGGTTTCAGCAGACCGATGGCATCGTAGTGGTGCAGCGCCCGGACACTGACACCGGTGAGTCTGCTGATTTCTGTAACTGTTTTCATCCCGATCCCTCCTGCTGCGGTCATTATAAACCATGACACAATGTGAGAGTCAAGAGGAAAATTTATTTATAAAGGCGCATATTGTTCCGGGGAATACCGGAGCAACCGCATGATCTCCAATTCGTCAAAGGCATCAAAATACGCGTTGTGGCTTTCGTGATATGTACGGTTACCGGAGAGCAGCCGGAGCATTGGTTCTACACCGTAGCCGCGCTTTAACCGTCCGGTGGAGCAGCAATCTGCATTGGCAGGTATTTTTTGGTTGTGCTGGCGGTATGCGGCAAGCCGCATGATATCGTACCAATCAAAGTCGCGCAGCTCCGGCAGGTGATTTCGGTCAAAGCAGGCATTATAGGCAAAAATAGATCGCACCCCATGGCACTGAAACCAACTGCGAAGATCCGCAATGGCTTCTGCCCGGGTGCAGAGCATGGGCTGCACGGGAGTTTCAATGAACAGGGTATTTTCGTACATGCCGCCGATCTGACATTCAATGGGCAGGATGTGGTATTTGGAATCGATCACTGTAAAAGTTCGGTCATCTGCAATGACTGTGCCGATGCTCATGACTTGATCTGCCCAGTTGGTTTCAGTATCGATAACAACAAAATTACCCATGTTTCTCTCTCCTCGATAATCTTACAGATAGTATATTGGAAAAACAGGGAAAAGGCAAGGGGTACAGTGCGAAATACCCTGCGGGACAAAAGCAATTGCGTGTTTACAATAGTAAGGGCAATATGATATAATCAGAAAAACATCTGTGCATTAGAGAGGGACAGAATATGGCAAGAAAATCTACCAAAGAGAATAAGAACATCTATCAGCGCACACGGGAAGCCTTGGGCCTGACCCGGGAGGAGGCTTCTGATCTGCTGGTCACTATGTCACCGGAGCGGATCGAGAAAATCGAAAGCGAACGCTCCATGCCCCACCCCGACGAGGTGCTGCTGATGTCCGACCAGTATAAGCAGCCGTCCCTGTGCAACTACTACTGTGCCAACCAGTGTCCCATCGGTGCCCAGTATGTGCCGGAGATCAGGGTCAAGGACCTGTCCCAGATCGTACTGGAGACCATTGCCTCGCTGAACGCCATGCAGAAAAAGAAGGAACGGCTCATTGAGATCACCGTGGACGGTCACATTTCCGGTGACGAGCTGGCGGATTTCGTGTACATACAGGAGGAGCTTGAGAAGATCTCCGTTGCTGTTGAGACACTGCAGCTTTGGTGTGAGCGGATGCTGGACACCGGAGCCATAGACGCAGAGCAGTACGAAGCTTTTAAGAAAGCGTAATTTTCTCCAAAGGGGGAAAACAGCCCCCCTAATTTGCGGAATTGATCCTATATTTCCTCCATTGCTTCCCATATAATATTGGCATAGCAGGAACGGCAAAGTTCCCGTATCCCAAAAAGGAAGTGATGACAGTGGGTACTCGAGAAAGAATCCTTACCATTCGGTTAATGGAAAAACTGAAAGAAAATCCTGCTGCTGCGGAAAAGCTTGGAATTGTTGTGATCAATGAGATGCGCAATGTGAATCCTGCCTGCTCCTATAAGAATGGAAGGTGAGAAAGATGGAACTAATCAAAGAATTGAACCGATATCAAAAGGCAATTCTGCTGCTTCTGATCGTGATGGCGATTACTTTCTGCGTGATTTATGCAGTTACATCTCATCGGGTTGGATATCTGTATCACGATGTGATTCTGGTTCCCAGTGAGGAAGATGGAAATACGGTCTATTCCGGTACGATTATGGGTTGGGAATGCCGATTCACAGTTACTGCGGACAAAACAGTAACATTTCAATGTGGTGAAAAGTGCTATGGCCCATACACAGCAAAGCAGGATCCTACCGCAAGACCGGACGATATGCATTATCTATCCAGTGCATCCGGTGTGGAGATCCGTAAAGGAGAGGAGATAATCTTCCGTGGAGCGGCCTACAGATCCAATGATGGCTTGATGCTCTTTGAGAAAGACGGAGGAATTCATATTGAGATTGTCTCCAGTGGCGGGATCATGATCGATGAAGATGGTAATGTTATTGACCGATTGGAACCGTCCGCATGGACGATCCTGGAATTGATGGATGGCCCGGAATTGACCCATAAGGGGGAATGGGGCGCATGGTTTGGCGCTGTGCTGGTCTCGATTTTCACAGCGGTGACCATTCTGTTTGCGGATGAGATGTTCCGCCTGAGCCTCATGTTCCGTGTTCAGGATGTGGATATGGTCGATCCTTCCGATTGGGAGATCGCCGGAAGATATTTTTCCTGGACCATAATGGCAATTATGGCGCTTATAGTATATATCCTTGGCTTGCAATAACGCGGGTGGATATGGAAAAGGAGACAGAAAATGTACTTTGTAGATTCCGGCTTTGGTGGCTTTGAAAGCAGGTTTGCGATTTTTCAGATCATGTTCACACTGGTGTTCGTTCTGGCGATTGGTATGTTTATTGCCATTGCGGTGAAGGGTATCAGCCAGTGGAATAAGAACAACCATTCTCCCAGACTGACTGTGCCTGCGACTATCGTAGCAAAGCGGACCAATGTATCCCACCATCACCACAACCACGGCAATGCCGCGATGCATCATTCTACCAGCTCTACCACCTACTATGTGACCTTCCAGGTGGAAAGCGGTGACCGGATGGAGCTGCATGTGGCGGGTCATGAATTTGGGATGCTGATCGAAGGCGATAAAGGAATGCTGACCTTCCAAGGTACTCGATATTTGGGATTTGAGAGAAAGCTGGATGCATATGCCAGCGAGAGGCATCAAGATCAATGAAAGAAGATTGTGAAGAACAAGCGGAGTTAACTGCTTGCGTAAATAAAGAGGAGCGAATTGTTACCTTCCGTGAGACCGAAGGTTTTTAAGAAGCATACATTCCGGACACAGGAAGATATCCTATGTCTATAACCTGCGTGAGTCCGGATACCGAATTTTGTGAGGAGGGATAATCATGGCAGAAACCTATTGTGGAAAGACTTGTGCAGAATGTGCACAGAAAGAAACACTGAACTGCTCCGGTTGCAAAACCGGCCCCGGTAGACAATACGGTGGCGACTGTGAACTTGCGAAATGCTGCAGAAGCAAAGGTCATCAAGAATGCACTACCTGTGACTTCAACGGAAACTGCGGCACTCTTCGCAGCAAAGATCGCATGCCGGAATACCGCGTGAAAAGCATCGAAGCAGAAAAAATCAGAGAAGTAGCCATTGCTAAGCGTGCACCTGTGCTGGGTAAGTGGCTTTGGATCCTGTTCTGGCTGACTATCCCCAGTTTCATCGCATCTCTCATGACAAATGAAAACATTGCAGGCGCCATTCCGTCTGTGTTTGTGCCCGGTCAAGTGTTGAGTGCAATTTGCTCTTTCGTGTATGGACTCATTCTAATCAGACTTACATCCGAAGAAGAACGGTACCGTACAGCCGGTATCTGTGCACTGGTTTGCGGAGCGGTAAGCGTGCTGATTGCCTGTATTTCCGGTGGCCCGGAGATTCCCACCTGGACACTTCTGATTTCCATCCCGGCAGCTATCGTTTCGTTTGTCGGAGAGTATAATGAGTTCACAGCACATTCCATAGTACTTGCCGGTTTAGATAATGAACTGTCTGAAAAGTGGTCTTCTCTCTGGAAATGGTACATTGGTATGTACGGCGCCATGCTCGGCAGCATACTGATCATCGTTATTATTCCCATACTTGGCTTGATTGTGACGCTTGCTGCCGCTATCGGCTTGATTGTAGTGAGCATTCTGTGGCTGGTCTATTTGTACCGCACTGCTAAGCTGTTTAGGGAATATCCGGTGAAAGCTGACCTTCCAGGGAACCCGGTATCTTGGTTTTGAACGTACATAAAAAGGAGAAAAAATGTTTAATTTACTGGTAATCATTGCGTTTGTTTGGCTTTTGGTCAAAGTTATTGGTGTTATGATCAAGGTTGCCTGGGGCTTGGCAAAAGTCGTCGCAAGCATTCTTATGATATTTGCGCTGCCGCTGTTGATCGTTTGCTTCATTTTCTGGGGCGGCATCACACTGGCACTGCCGATTATTTTGTTATGTATTGCCTTTGGAATTCTAAAGGCTTGTGTGTGACAACAGCCGGCATTCCGGGAAAACCGGTCTCTGGATTTGAGAGGATGTAAGGAGGCGTGCAATGAAAAAACGGCTGTGTGTTGTTTTTCTGATGTTGCTGATGGTTGTTTCTGTCATTGGCTGCTCAGAACAAAAAACGATTCAGGAAACGACTCAAAAAACTGTTTATGAAACTAACATTAATGGCATTGCGCTTCAGGTGGACACTGTAAAAAAGACCATTTCGGATGGTGAATATACCTACCAGTATGACTTCTCCGGCGATTCTTCATCCTATAAGGTGAATATCATATATCCCAATTGGTCGTCCTATTGGTGGAACGAGTCTGGATCCGGCGGTTCCGGTGGTTGGAGCGGCGATTATGACGTAGGTACATATATTCACGGTGATGCACTTGTGCGTGCTGTGGCAGCGGCAGAGGGAGTGGACGTAAAGGATGCAGATGAGGGCAATTTCGGTAGGGTGCTTGTCGGTCTGATACTGATCGCGTTCGGAGCCTTTGAACTGTTTGCACCCGAGACTGCGTGGTATCTGTCCCGTGGCTGGGCATATAAGAATGTCGAGCCTTCCGATGCCGCACTGACCTTTTCCAGAATTGGCGGTGGCATAGCCATATTTATGGGTATCGGTTTTCTTCTGCGTTTTTAAGGAGGAATATTTATGAAGCTCTACATAAAACAAAAGGTCTTTTCCTGGGGAGATAAATTCACGGTGAAGGACGAAGCGGGCCGTGACCGCTATTATGTGGAAGGTGAAATATTCACCTTTGGCAGGAAACTCCATGTGTATGATATGGCAGGCAACGAGGTGGCCTTTATCAAGCAGGAGGTATGGAGCTGGATGCCCCGATACTATGTGTTCTGCGGTGGCCGGCAGGTGGCGGAGATCAAAAAAGAATTTACCTTTCTGTTCCCTAAATACAGTATCGAGGGCCTTGGCTGGGAGATCGACGGCAGCTTTATGGCTCACGATTATGAGATCACCAAAAACGGTTATCACATCGTATCTATCAGCAAAGAGTGGATGACCTGGGGTGACAGCTACGAACTGGATATTTCCAATCCGCAGGACGAGATCGTGGCATTGTCCGTTGTGCTGACCATCGATTGTGTGATGGCTGCGCAATCCTCTGCCGCTGCATCCGCAAATAACTAAATGAGGCAGGCGGCTTGATAATAATTTTTTGAAAAGCAGAAGTGCGTTGGGTCAAACCCAACGCACTTTTTATGATCTGGTCACGGCCTTCATTTTGGCAATCGGTGCCTTTTTGTTTTGAATCCATTGAATCAAAAGAAATACAATATATGCGCCGAGACACACGGCAGCCATATAGATGGGTGTGTTGATATACCAGCCGAACCACTGGGAGAACTGCTTGAACACAATGATCGGCGAATCACCGGGACCAACAAAAAACATGTTCATTTCTTTTCCTAAACCCAACTGCACGAAGCAATTCAGCCCGAAGGCAATGCCGCATAATGCAATGAAGACCCAGGTGGCGCTGCGGTAATCGGTTTTCTGATTGCCGCCCCGCTTGGAAAAACAGAGAAACAGTCCGATAAACACCAGCAGCATATGCCATATGCACGAGTGCATGGTTAGAAACCAGTACCCATGGAGAAGACCAGATGGCTCCGCGAAGGCAATGGCACCACCCAGCAGATTGTACAGAACCATGAAGCTGTACATAGCTCGTTGGAGCTTTCCGGGCTTGAGAAACGGCGCAAACAGGCACATATACATGGGAATGCTGCAAAGCTGGAAGGGAAATTCACCCCAGTGATAGGTGTTATCTGCAATGACATAATAGCAGAAAAACTGCTTGAATACCTCTGACAGGGAAAGCAGGAGACCGCAAAAAAACAGGATGCGTCCTGCCGATTTATCGGTGACTTGGCGCAATTTCCAAGCTGTAAAGGCGCAGACAGCAAAGCCGGTCAAGGTAAACAGAATATGGAAAGTGCCGTATGCCGGTGGTTGCTCCATGGGGCAGGCAATGGATGCAAAGAAGGAATCTAACAATTGCAACATCTCCTTTTCTTTCTGTCCGGGGCGGTGCCATAGTAGCACGGTTTGTTCTCGAGAGCAATCATGTTTAAGGATTCTTAAGGAAAGCTAATAAAACCTTCAGAATGCCTGTTACACCCGGAACACCTGCATCGGACAGGAATAGTATATGCAACTGTTGGTTGCTAAATTTTCCAAGCGTGCTTGGTGGACTTTTTGGTATCTCAATGAATTACACCATCAGGCGTTGCGCTTGATAGTATAATAAAAACCCAATTTGTTACAGCTTCTGAATGAAATATATCACAGAAAAGGAAAATAGCCAAATCACACTGTGGATGAATAGTTGTAACAATTTCGTGAATTCTATTGACAAGGTTTGTCTAATGGTGTAGACTGTAGTTAAAGTCTAACGGAGTAGACAAGGAGATGGATGATATGGAAACACCGAAGATTCACGAAAGCGAGTACCGTTTCTGCCTGATCATGTGGGAGCATGAGCCGGTGACCGCGGTGGAATTGGCAAAGCTGTGCCAGGAGCAGCTCGGCTGGAAGCGCACAACCACCTATACAGTTATCAAGCGGTTAGGGGAGCGGGGAGTTCTGAAAAACGAGGACGGCACGGTTACATCCCTGGTTTCCAAAGAGGATGCCCAGACAAGGGAGATCAATGAACTGGTGACGGAGAAATTCCAAGGCTCCCTGCCTGCTTTTGTTGCCGCCTTTACCAAGCGGCAGGATATCTCCGATCAGGAGCTGGACGAAGTGCAGCGGATGATCGACCGCATCCGGAAGGGAGGCTGACCATGAGTGAGGTTTTCCTAAAGATTGTCAATATGGGTATTTCGGCAAGCTGGCTGGTGCTTGCGGTGTTGCTCTTGAGATTGCTTTTGAAAAAGGCACCCAAATGGATCAGCGTTCTTCTGTGGGGCTTTGTGGCGGTTCGCCTGCTCTGCCCTTTCTCGATTGAGAGTGTACTGAGCCTGATCCCCAGTACCCAAACCGTCAGCCCGGGTATCATGATGGATCGGACACCCGGAATTTCTACAGGCATTGCGCAGCTGGATCAAGTGGTCAATCCGATCATTTCCGCGTCCTTTACACCGAATCCTGCCGCCAGTGCCAACCCCTTGCAAATCCTTATTCCGGTTTTGGGAAATGTGTGGCTTCTGGGGATCGTGGCGATGCTGGTCTACACCGGGGCCAGCTATCTGCTGCTGCGGCGCAGAGTGGCTACGGCGGTGCTGCTGAAAGAGAATATTTTCCAAAGTGAGAACGTGGATTCTCCCTTTGTGCTGGGCATTGTCAAACCGAAGATCTATCTGCCGTTCCAAATGGATGACCGGGATCTGGCCCATGTGATTGCCCATGAAAAGTCCCATATCCACCGAAAAGACCACTGGTGGAAACCCTTTGGCTTTCTGCTCCTGGCGATTCACTGGTTCAATCCCTTAATGTGGATTGGATATATCCTGCTGTGCAGGGATATTGAACTGGCCTGCGATGAAAAGGTCATTCAGAAAATGGACAACAATGCCAAGGCGGATTATTCTCAGGCGCTGGTGGCTTGCAGCGTCAATCGCCGCAGCATCGCGGCCTGTCCGCTGGCCTTTGGGGAAGTGGGTGTAAAGGCCCGGGTCCGATCCGTTATGAACTACCGTAAGCCTGCTTTCTGGGTGCTGATCCTGGCGCTGATCCTTTGCGTGGCGGTAGCGGTGTGCTTTCTGACAGACCCTGTTCCCTATATTCGCAATCCGTGGGTTCGGGATTATATCCCCGGGGGAGATGGGATCATTGGATCCATTGATCCGGAGCAGTATGAAAGTATCAGCACGGATTTTGCTATCGGTGCGGACCGGTATGGACGGGCCGTTTTCCGGGATCCACATAAGGCTTTTGATACCTTTACGACCCTTTACGCGGAGGGAATTGCTCTCATTCAGGAGCAAAACAATCTGACACCCATCACCCACAAAAACTATAGTGTCTACAAAAAGCTGGGCTGGCAAACTACCTCCGGTCCGGAAGAGGCGCGGGAACAGGCGAAGTTTGTTTCCAAATTTCTGGACATCTACGAAAACAGCTTCACAAAGGATACCCCTGCACCCAATACGGAGATACCCACCACCGATGCCTTTGCGGGCTTTGCCTTCGGTCAGCCCTACGGTGCTGTACAGGTGACCTATGAGAATCCTGCTATCAGCTATACCATGGTAGCGGCGGAGAATACACCGCAATTCAAGTTTGATGAAAACATGCATCTATACTCGGCAAAAGAGCCGTCCATTGAAGCAAAGTGGACAGATCTGGGGATGCTTGCTGAAATGGAGCTGACAGAGGACACCTTTGATGAACTGTTTATGAGTAACAGCGGTTACGGATGGCTGGATGGGAAATCCGCTTCCGCCATTCGAGAGAATACCGTGATGGCCTGGCAGGTGAGCTATAAACAGGAGAATCTGTTCTATTATATTCTGCAGCAGAAAAACGGAGAGCTGTATCTGGCTTACGGTTACTGTGACCCGGATCTCAAAAATCCTGCCATTAACTGGATGTATCTTCTGGCACAGCAGACTGTGATGGTGCCTACAGATACGGAGCTTACCGGATTCCAGGCGGGTATTCTGTTGCTGCCCATGGACGGAAAAACCTACCGCTACGATCTGACGGACCGGGGGCCTGCGGGGTTCACAACGGAAAAACTCCTGTTTAGGTTTAAAGAACCCGACATTCGTAAAAGCATTGATTGGGAAGTATATTCGCTGAAGGAATACCCGGACAAATCGGTTGTATTAGTCAGCTCTGTGACCAATGGAATGTGGCTTTGCCGGTACAGCCCACCACAAAGATGCTCCGACACGGCGCTTGCGGATGCTGTCCGTGCCGGTTATGTGGTTATGGAAAACGGCATCGCTACCCATGGCCGGGATATATGGAATGCATTCTATGAACTGACCCGGCAGGGGAAGGCCGCGTCGGTTACCGTAGCCCGTTACCAGGAATGGGAAAACATAAGCAGTGACCACGCTTACTACGAGGCGGTGATCCAGGATTATCCTAATCTCGATGTATATCGGCTCAGCTTCGACGGGGAAGTCTACACACTTGCTTTTGCGGATGGCAATGTACAGACCTACGAGTATCTCATGAAATACGAAACGGTCAGCCATATTGCGGTGTCGTCCCAAAAACAGCCGGTGATAAACCGGTATGTTCTGACCCATGACGAGCATGCTACCTGGGACGAGCTTTGGAAGAGCCTGGCCAGCTCGGCAGAGGGGATCCATATCGATCATTATTCCATCTATACCGAACAAAAAACGCAATAAGTCAAGCAATCGCAGCCGCAAAACGCGGCTGCGATTATCATTGTATCAAGAAAACCCCCAGCACGGCCGATGGTTATGATTTGTTTTGCATGGTTTCTACCTGAGGTTGCGCAAAAGCAAAATAAAGTTGGTTGCCTTTTCGGTTGGTGTCTCTTATAATTTCTGTTAGCCATTAGAATAGTGAGGGATATCCATGAGTTTTGCTGATAATTTAAAGTACATTCGGAAGGAACGGAATATTACACAAGAGCAACTGGCTGAGCTGCTGTCGGTTTCGAGACAGGCAATCTCAAAATGGGAATCGGGTATTGGCTATCCCGAGACGGAAAAACTGCTGATTCTGGCAAAGGAACTGCACGTATCTTTGGATTACCTGTTTTCTGAACGATGCCATATGGTTCGTCCCATGAACAAAGAACGCGTTTCCAAAATCGATACCTATCTGAATTGCGCCGAAGTCTTTGCTTATAGAAGCACCTGCCTCAAAAGAAAATACGGTGCGGTGATCATTAAAGATGATGTGGTGATTTCCACAGGGTACAACGGGGCACCGCGGGGATTTGCAAACTGCTGTGATTTGGGGACCTGCCCGAGAATCGACAGAAATATGCACCAGGGGGAAGGCTATGGGCTTTGCAGAGCGATCCATGCGGAAGAAAACGCGTTGCTGAACTGTTCCCGACAACAGACCATCGGCGCGGATTTATATTTGGTTGGTATAAACCCGGAGGACAATTCCATCCATGAAGCAAAACCATGCCCGCTATGTGCCAGGAGAATTATTCAGTCCGGAATCAACAATGTTTATCTGCGTGTGGGGGAAGGTGCAGATAATTATATCGTGATCCCGGCAAAAGAACTTGTGTGGGTGCAGGAGGAATAGTTAATAAAACTATTGCGAACGACTGTTCGATATGCTATAGTAATAGCGTGACAGGAGGTGCAATGATGAAACAGGACAGTATATCGAAAACAGTTAGGAAACCTGAAACATCACCGGTAAGTAAAGATCCAAAGGTGTTTGAAGCAATGTTTCAAAAGCGGTTGGGGCAGTCGCCAACGGAATATCTGATGGAGAAAATCCAAGGCGGTTCTGATCTTGCCTCCATTGAATATCTATTTGACATTGTATCCGCTGAGATTGCTGCGAAGAATCATTGCCTGTGCAAAGGATTTGCCTATTATCACACCAAGGCTCAAGAGAGGATAACTGCTATGAAGAAGCATACGGTTCATAATAAACTTGTAAGGGACAGAATACCGGAAATTATTGAAGCCTCTGGGGGAACCTGCATAACCGAGGTGTTGACCAATGATGCCTACATGCAAGCGCTGGATGCGAAATTGAACGAAGAACTGGCGGAATATCAACGGAGTAAAAATCTGGAAGAACTGGCCGATTTGCTTGAGGTTATGGGCGCAGTAGTAAAAGCCAGAGGCTATACTTGGGATGAACTGACCTGCATTCGTAAAGAGAAACGCGCCCAGCGCGGTGCTTTTGAGCAGAGAATATTCCTGAAAGAGGTAATTGAGTAATCTCAAAAGGTTCATCATCGCTGTGCTTTGACAGATATGATAGAATAAGGAAAGGTAATGCTATGAAGAAACTGAGTTTATTCCTTCTGGCGGTGATGCTGTTAACTGCCTGCGGGCAAGACAAAGAAAATAACCAGGGGGCGGTATATGTGAACATCACGGCGGAGGAAGCCAAGCAGATCATGGATAACGAGGAAGGCTATATCATTCTGGATGTGCGGACTCGGGAGGAATACGACCAAGGCCACATCCCCGGTGCGATTCTGATCCCGGATACGGAGATTAACGAGAAGGCAGAGAAAGTGCTGACCGACAAGGATCAGTTGCTTCTGGTGTATTGCCGCAGCGGACGCCGCAGTAAGCTTGCATCGGAAGCGCTGGTGGAACTGGGTTATACCAATATCAAGGAATTCGGCGGCATCATTGATTGGCCCTATGAAGTAGAATAAGGATAAAGGCTTATGACGAAAGAAACATACAAGCTTTTGGAAGATTACATGCTTTCCTGCATGGAAGACAGCGCTCACGATAAGGAGCATATTTACCGGGTATTGTATAATGCATTGCAGATCGCTAAAGGGGATGCTGCTGTCGATTATGATGTGCTGATCACTGCCTGTCTTCTTCACGATGTGGGCAGAAAGGAGCAGTTTGCGGATCCAACGCTGTGCCATGCCATGGTGGGTGGCGACAAGGCATATGGCTTCTTGCTCGAAAACGGCTTTGATGAGGCATTTTCCCAAAAGGTGAAAAGCTGCATTGTGACCCACAGATTCCGTAAATCCATGCAGCCGGAAAGTCTGGAAGCGAAGATCCTCTTTGACGCGGACAAACTGGATGTGACCGGCGCTCTGGGCATTGCCCGGACGCTGATGTACAAGGGGGATATGGCGGAACCTCTTTACCATGTGCTGCCCAACGGTGAGATATCCGACGGCACAGAGGATATGGGGCCATCCTTTTTCCGGGAGTATAAATTCAAACTGCAAAAGCTGTACGATAAATTTTATACCGCCAAGGGCGCAGAGCTTGCACGGCAACGGCGGGAGATCGCAGAAGCGTTTTATGAAAGCCTTTACAGGGAAGTAAATACAGGGTACACATCCGGTAAGAAAATGCTGTATGAACACATGAGGTGACGAAATGGAATTAAGACTCAGACCCTATAAACCAAGTGATGCGGATGTAATCCTATCTTGGGTCAAGGATGAGCAGGCGCTGCGTAAGTGGGCAACAGACCGCTATCCGAATTACCCTGTTACCCCTGCGGATATGAATCATAAATACTTTGTATGCAATGGCGATTGCGCGCAGCCGGATAATTTCTACCCCATGACCGCATTTTGTGAAGATAAAATCGTTGGACATTTGACCATGCGTTTTACCGATCCGGAAAAGATGATCCTTCGATTCAGCTTTGTGATCGTGGACGATTCCTTACGGGGAAAAGGGTATGGACGGCAGATGCTGCAGCTGGCACTGCGGTACGCATTTGAAATTCTGAAAGTAAAGAAGGTCACACTGGGTGTTTTGACCAATAATCCGGGAGCATATTACTGTTACAAAGCAGTTGGTTTCCGGGAGGTGCCTCTGGAGAAACCGAAGTATTATCACTTGATGGGCGAGCAGGTGGAGTGTCTGGAAATGGAACAGGAGATGGGATCTTCTGGTTCCCCCAAAGACTGCCGATAAGGGAAATGGCCGACAGCGCCTAATGCACACTGCCGGCCTGTTTTATCCTTGAATTTCGGGAGAAACAGAGGGCAGGTTGCCGAGGTTGTTATTCTCGCTTCCGTCGGGGATGGATTTCAGGTATTCGGTATCTCCACGGTGGGCGATGCCGACACCATCGATTTTTCCCTGCTTTGCCATGTCTACTGCCTGTTGCTTTTCGACAATAGAATTGTCGGAAAGCTGGTACCCGGTGATTCTGCCGCCCTCTTTCACAAGACCGACAATCTGCTTTGCGTTGGAATTCGTCTTGGGAATCTGATCCAGAGTTTGCTTAGCAAGCTCTTTTCCGTCCATCAATATCACTCCTTTGGTATAGTTTTTGCCATGCCGTGAAGAATATACAGTTAGATTGCCTGTTTGGCATATGATTGCTTACTTATATTCGCTACACAAAAATATTTTGATTGATTTTTTGGAATCTGTCATGTATAATATGTCATGCTGTTCCGTGAGGATCAGCAAATTGATCCGGGTGTGGCCCTGTTGGGGAGCGATGCGACCGCCGCCTGTGGCGGATTAAGGGAGCTGAGCGAGTGGCCGCGGTCGGCAGCTGACGAAGCCGCACTGCTGGCAAGGAAGATGCCGGGCACCGCAACAGGAAGGGCGCCTGGCTTGGGAGCTGGAACACCAAAACGGTTCGACTTCCCGAAATGTTGCATACTCCCCTGTTACTCCGAAATTACCCTTGATTACTTCCGTTGAAAGTTGGGTAAAAATGTGGTAGAATTTCCTTGACCACATATTTGACCACAACGAGCAATTTCTCTTAATTCAATATCCGGGTGTGGCCCAGTTGGTAGGGCGCCTGGTTTGGGACCAGGATGCCGCGAGTTCGAGTCTCGCCACTCGGACCAAATAAGCAGAAATGGCTTTATGCCGTTTCTGCTTATTTCTTTTGATGGCGAGACTCGAAAGATCAAATGCGACTGTCCGGTGGACAGTCGCTTGCCGACGGCTCGACAGCGGCAACACCTCTGTTTTCTTCCCTCCGGGAAGAAAACGCAAACGAGTCTCGCCACTCGGTATCTGCGCAAGGCGCAGATGCAAACGAGTCTCGCCACTCAAACTATAATTGAACCCCAGTATTGATACAATTGAAAATGCAATCCCCTCTTACTATTGTTTGCTCCTTGAAACAGTGATAGTAATATGATAACAGAATACCTACTACAATAGCAGACCCAGGAGCACACACTCCTGGGTCTGTTCTTTCCTCATTTGACTGGTAACTGAATCTCTGTCAGCCAGTCCTCTATATTTTCCTTATTCCAGATTCCGTCAATGTAGCACTCCCGATGGGAACCCGCCACCTGATAGCCGTTCTCCATGGCATAGCGGTAGATGTAGGCATAGGCTTCACCAAGACGGTCGTAGGCGCCTTTGTGATAGATGCAAATGGCCTTGGTTGCAGGCAGAACACGGAAGCTTATCCGCTCATTGCCCACTCCCATCTTCGTCACCGCCTGAGAGTAGCGGACACGCATGTTGGATTCTTTATGCTCCCCATCCAGATACTCACAGAAGCTGTAGTCCGGCTTGGTGCATTCGATCCTCGGATTCAGACGCAGGCATTCCTGTGCGGATTCCAACACCAGCATGCTCACATCGCTGTACCGTTCCAGCACACGCTCCTCGCTGTAAACGATGTGCTCATCAATGTCTTTAATCACAGCTTGATACTTCGTTTCGCTTTCCTCCATCAGATAGTTGATAATGGAGATGCGTGCAGAAATATCGGCGCGTCTTTGCTGAAGCTCTAATCTCTTGGCACGGAGAGCATCCTGCAGCGGAACACCGCTCAAA
>JAZRKL010000098.1:0-5743 GCA_045646265.1 Faecousia sp. | reverse complement strand
TTAATCATAACCTATAAGAGATGCGCGAGGGACAAGCCCGATGACCGCACGGCAACCTCCCAGAGAGAAAGGTGCCAAAGCTTGTACGATAGGATGTGACTCGTCTCGCGACGAGTATTTTTGCGCCTATTTTTCGGGAGGACTGACAGAAAAGGAGTCAAAAAGTATGAAAAATGGTGCTAGATATGTAGTAACGACCCACTGGGGCACATTCTCTTTGGACGAGTCTTCCTACCAGGACTACCTTGCAGGAAACCTCTGGATCTGCTGGACACCAGGCAAACCCACTCAACCACAACAAATAACGAGCAGCTATGTTCCTCTCAATGTTACAGAACGCGCAGATTCCCTTCGGGATCAGGCTGATAAGAATGGTGTCCTGGCCACCCTTCACCAATTGGGCATCCACGATGCTCTCGTTCCGTACAGTAGACATCTCGTCGATCTGAGTATTAACGAAATGAACCTAACCGTGCGCTCCTCCAACGGGCTGAAGCGTGCCAACATCCATACCTTTGGCAAACTCAAAGAAGTACTTGCCATTGAGAATGGATTGCTGAATATCCGTAATATCGGACAAAAGAGTGTCAAAGAAATCAAGCAACTATTCTTCGAGGAATGCTATGCGCGTCTCCTCCCATACGAGCGGGCGCAGTATTGGCAGGAAATACTGGATGCTTGACCCGCATGATATGATAAAAGAAAACAAAAAAGGAGGATATGCTATGCCTTTTGAGATCGTTAGAAACGACATAACCAAGATGCAGGTGGATGCTATCGTTAATGCTGCCAGCCGCTTACCCCGAGTAAACGCTGGTGTAGATGGTGCCATTCACAAGAAGGCAGGTCCTTCTTTGTTGGAAGCCCGGAAAAAGATCGGCTACATCCAGCCGGGCACTGCGGCCATTACACCCGCCTTCGATCTGGATGCTGAATATGTCATCCATGCCGCTACACCCATCTGGATGGACGGTCTGCACGGAGAAGCAGCGCTCCTGCGGCAAGCTTATGATATGTGTTTAGATCTGGCTGCGAAGAACAATTGCGACTCCATTGCTTTTCCGCTGCTGGCATCCGGCAATCACGGTTTTCCCAAGGGCAAGGCTCTGCAGGTGACCATCGCCGCATTCAGCGAGTTCCTTATGGAGCACGAAATGCAAATCTATCTGGTTGTGTTCACCAGGGATAGTGTAAAACTGTCTGAAAAGCTGGTACACAATGTCAGATGCTATATCGACCAAAACTATGTAGATACCTACGAACGGGAAACCTACGGTGGTGTAAATGAGGACAGCCGTAGAAATCGCTATCAAATTCGGCGCGTCATGGAGATGCAGGAAGAATGCATGGCTGCTCCCTGTGCTCCAAAGACCTGCGAACCGATACCCTGTGCAAACGCCTCTCTCAGTCTGGACGATTTTATCAAAGAAAAGGATGCTGGATTTACGGAAACCCTACTTTCTTTGATTAAGAAAAGCGGTATGAAAAACTCAACCGTCTACAAGAAAGCAAACATTTCAAAGCAGCACTTCTCTAAACTCATTAACGATCCGGACGCAAAACCATCTAAGCCTACTGCCATTGCATTGGCGCTGGCTCTGGAATTGGATTTAGATGGTACAAAGGATCTCATTGGCCGAGCAGGTTATGCGCTGACAAATAGTAGCACTTTTGATCTCATTATCCGGTACTTCATTGAGAATAAGCATTACAATGTAATCGAGATCAATATTGCACTATACGAATTTGATCAATCTCTGTTGGGGGCGTAATGTATGCTGGTTAATTCAAAAGAACAAGTAGCTGAACTGCGTAATGCCGTAACCATAAATGCAGAGACATCATATTTGGAGCTTCATGAGCGCATGGCTCAATTGCAAGCGATGGACTTCTGGGCTGCTTTCAAATTTGATAGGATTGGACATGATTCCATCAGCGGACAGCCGCAGAATCTAATTGAACAGATCAATCAAATGTATTCCAATCTGGTAGTTCTCAATGCTGCTGATGATCTGTTGGATAGCTATCCTGGCACCTCATTTGAATTACAGTTGGGTGTTTCGTCCGGTTACGATATTCAATCTACTGACGGCAGTATTGTGGCAGAGTGCTTCGCTGTTACAACAGTATCCAGCAATAGTAAACTGGAAAAGGATTGCAAAAAGCTTATTACATCTGACGCCACTGAAAAGTATATCTATTTCTACTCACACCAGGATTCTGAAGAAAAGCTGCAAAAACAATTCGACAAACATCCTGATATCACTTTCAAGCGAGTTACTTTTTTCTAAAACCTTACAAACGTCCACTCACAGTTGACCAAATGAATATCAAAACCTCCTATAATGTGGGTGTAAGTTAAAACACACGACGTTTAGGAGGTTTTATCATGAAGAAGAATTTGACTGAGATCGTATTTATTCTAGACCGCAGCGGCTCTATGGCGGGCCTTGAGGATGACACCATCGGGGGCTTCAATGCTATGATCCAGAAACAGAAGAATGAGAACGGTGAGGCATATGTTTCCACCGTTCTGTTTGACAATCACACCGAGGTGATCCACGACCGGGTGGACATCCAGAGTGTGGCACCTATGACCCGCAAGGAGTATTATGTTCGCGGTTGCACCGCCCTGCTGGATGCTGTCGGCAAGTCCATCAACCACATCGGCAACGTCCATAAGTATGCCCGGGAGGAAGACCGGCCTGAAAAGACCATCTTCGTCATCACCACTGACGGCATGGAGAATGCCAGCCGGGAGTACTCCTACGAGCGTGTCCGTCAGATGATTGAACACGAGAATGAGACGCACGGTTGGGAATTTCTGTTCCTTGGTGCCAACATCGATGCAGCGAAGGAAGCTGCCCGGTTCGGCATCACCGAGGATCGTGCCGCAAACTACCACGCTGACCACCAAGGCACCGCTGTCATCTATGAGGCAATGAGCGAGGCTGTGTGTAATGTCCGGGCCTGCCGCCCCATGAGTGCCGACTGGAAGCGGCGGGTAGATGAAGACTACAAGAAGAGAGGCAAGTAATATGTACGGAGCGATTTTAGGCGATATTATTGGCAACCCCTATGAATTTGATATGGGCGACAAGACTAAGGACTTTCCTCTGTTCTCCGAGGACTCTTATTTCACAGACGATACGGTTATGACCATTGCAGTAGCCGAGGCATTTCTGGACGCACCTAATGATGACGATGCAATCCGCCAGCAGCTGATTCAGTCCATGCAGAAGTGGGGGCACCGCTATCCAGGCGCCGGTTACGGTGTTCGTTTCAGCGATTGGCTGGAAAGTAAAGATCCCCAGCCGTACAACAGCTGGGGCAACGGCTCGGCAATGCGGGTAGCTGCCGTAGCGTGGTTGTACGATGATCTGGACACGGTTCGCCGTATGGCTCAGATTTCTGCGGATGTGACCCATAACCACCCAGAAGGCATCAAGGGTGCAGAAGCTACCGCAGCTGCCATTTTCCTCGCCCGCACTGGTCACAGCAAGGCAGACATCAAAGCCTACATTGAAGCAGAATTCCACTATAATATTACTCGTACCTGTGACGAAATTCGTCCGAACTACCACCATGTGGAGTCCTGCCAGGAAACCGTTCCCGAGGCCATCACGGCCTTTCTGGAGGGAGATTCCTTTGAGGATGTCATTCGTACCGCAGTTTCTCTAGGCGGTGACTGCGACACTCTAACCTGCATTGCAGGCTCCATCGCTGAAGGTTTCTATGGTGTGCCTGAAGAGCTGAAGCAGGAATGCCTAGATCGTTTACCGGCAGATCTGAGAACGATTCTCAAAATGTTTGATGCTGCTAGGCAGTAATTGCTCTGATTTATCAGTGGTTCGCATGTATCATGGTAGCTTTATCGATGATAGTATGCTATAATATTTGTCAAGATTGGGGCGCTGTACCCAAAAGGAGTTGTTCAGTGTGTTATCTAATATTTTTGAATTCTACTATACTATGGATATGCACCCTGCCCGCCTAAAACCCTTGTCTAGAGAAGAGCTTGGTAGAGGAATGTCTGCTGATGCCGTTGACAAATATCTATCTTTGATGGAGCAGCTCTATAATGCCTTTTACTTTAATCTCAATGCTGAATTTGTACCTCTTTCTGAAGAGGAGCATCGGCAAAAATGGTTGATTCGTGAACAAATCTACAACTCAATCATTAACCTCTTATTTAAACAGGATGCTATTTCAGACGATGTGTATTGTGAGCTACATAAATCAATACTCATTGAATACAATTTCCTCGAGCATCCCGATGAAGCTGGTAAATATGTAGGTGACTCTCTGGATGATTTCCGGTTGGCCTTTGAATATGGCATCCTTGAAGGCGATGAGAATACGGATCTCCGTGATGAATATCTGGATGACCGATATGGCTATCGTGTTTGTGTACGCCCCGGTACACCTAACGGTTTAGTAACTAGCAAGGATTTGTGCGTCATTCGCTTTGAAGGCACGTACCCCAATATGCGTCATGTTCAAGCCTCTTATTGGGAAGTGAAGCATTTGCTGGCTCTTATAAGGAGAGACATGGAGCACAATACTGACGAGCAGACCCGCCTTGATGAGATGCTTCGCAAAGAAAAACCCGCTAAACGCAGCTACATCGATTCCTTGCAAAAAACCATCTATGGTCGACCTAAAAATGTAGCTGAATGGTACACCATGAAGCGTGCATTGGAAAAGGAAGCAGACTTCCTTTGGCGTATTGAGGATGAGATCAGTAGAATCTTCGATACAATGGACGAACCCACGGACGGTGTTGGTTTCGGTGCAACTTTGTTTATCTACAAGGGCAAGGTCCTGTGCCACACGCACAAGCACCCTCTAGTACCTGCGACAGCTTTGATTCACGACGATCATGACCGTGAAATCGAATTGGATGTTGAATACTGTCCTGTCTGCAAGCGGTATATGTTGAACTATACCTCTTATGAGCAGTATCGTGAACGGCATGGTCTGTTGATCGCAAAGCTGAAAATGATCTCCAGTAACGGTGCTGGCGGAGAGTTTGATATGGCATCCGAAAGCCCGTTGAAGCTTTGTGGTTACAATGTCTCTCAGGCAGAAGGCCTGTCCGCTACAACCCGACAGTACCTTCTGGCAAAGATAATCCATGATGGAATTATGACTAAGTTAGATGTTATCCACTATCTGGAGCACTTCATAAACATGAACGGAGCCAAGAAGGAAAATGTCCTTGCTGTGGAAAAATGGTGTGATGATCTGGACTTCGTTCATAAGTACAACAAAAGCACACAACCTAAAGTATATATCACAACAGTAAAAAAGTACTAAGATTCTCACTATAAGAAGCGGCGTAACCCAATCTTGGGCTACGCCGCTCATTTTATTTCTCACCCAGCATGATGTCCAGCATCTGCATGATTTTGTCCCGGTCGGAAGGGGATAGCTTCTCAATCTTCTCTGTGACCATGGAGGACTTGATCTTGTATCCAGTCCGGATTTCATCGCACAGCAGCATATCGGCAGTAACACCCAATATATTCGCGATGTTGATCAGATTGGTGACGGTCAGATTCTTTTCTGCTCGTTCCAGGGCGCCGACATAGTTGATGCTTAGATCAAGCTTCTCGGCAAGCTCTTCCTGAGTCATGCCTCTTTCTTTGCGGTACTTTCTGATTTTCTTTCCGATAGATGGATACATGGTTGTAAACCCTCCCTATTAGCGGTGATTTCTCCCTAATAGTATAGATTTTTC
>JAZRKL010000097.1:0-9785 GCA_045646265.1 Faecousia sp. | reverse complement strand
GATCATGGCCGCCATGGTCAGCGGTAATAATTACGGTGTATTCGTCGCCTGCTTCTTCCAGAACCCGCTTTACATTATCAATGGCATCGTGGATGCACTTCAGATAAGGTTCAGACATCCAGCCATTATCATGACCACCCTTTTCATCGGTCTCTACCATATATAAGAATACAAAATCAGGCTTGTCTTTTTTTATGCATGCCAATGCCGATTCTGTCAGCAACCGGTCGGTATTGTCCTGAGAGTATGCCCACATATATTCTGCATACCGCAAACAGCCGGGGCGGGACACATCTCGCAAAGGCTCCCAGCCATAATACATCGCCAGATTACCGCCTGCATTATTCAGCTGCTCAAACAAACTCTTCACAGGACGCACCATAGGCATATAAGTATTGGTCGTAATGCCGTGCCGCTCCGGTGTTACACTATGAAATATAGACATGTGACAAGGCAAGGTCACCGAGGGATTCACAGACGAACCCTCCAGGGTGTAAGCACCCTTTTTCATCAGCTCCTCCACAAAAGGGTTGCCGCATTGCAGCAAGCCGTCCGGTCTCATGCCGTCGATAGAAATCAAAATCACTTTATTTTCCATTTGCAATTCTCCTCTCTTGGTTTCGCAAAACTTACATTGCTATATAACAAAATGGGTCTTTTCTTCTCTGCCAATTTCTTTTCTCACAGGTCATCCGCCGTAGAATTTTTTGGAACTAATTTGGAATTAAATTCCATCCCTTTCTTGATATTAGCATTTTATTTCATTATAGTTTTTAACACAATTTTTGTCAACAATCTTTTGCTGTAAAATGCAACAAAAAACCCAACTTTTACATCCTGCAAAAGTTGGGTTTTTTGTATAAAATTAGCAATCAATAACGGATTCCCTCCAGAACATCATTTCTGGATTTGATATGCTCTGCAAAGCTGTCGTAGTTATGGGCTGCCAAAAGCATGGCCAGGGAGTCCACCAAACAAATATGTGCCACCCGGGCAGATACCGCTTCCACCGGGTAGGTTTCTTCGTCGGCAAACACGGTGACCGCCACATCGCTTTCCTTATACAAGTAGCTATCCATAAAGCTGGTAATCGCCAGCACGGTTGCACCTTTTTTCTTAGCCAGACGAGCTGCATCCACAACCGCCTTGGTTCGGCCGCTGTGGGAAACAGCCAGAACCACATCCCCTTCTTCCATGTTAGCACCGGTAACACCCATGAGCAAAATGTCCGTACAGGCAGTTGCCCATAGACCTAACTGTGACAGACGGTACTGGGCATCCAGGACAACCGTGGAAGAAGTACCCAGGCCAAACAGGAAAATACGCTTGGCTTTTAGCATTCTTTGGGACATTTGTTCAACCTTGGAAAAATCCAGCTTATCCAGGGTATCCTGCAAAGTGTCCATACCAGCATGGAAAACCTTTCGCACAACACCGGATGTTCCACTTTCATGCTCCACAGCAGGTACTGTATTTTTTTGCTCTTCCCGCTTGCTGCCCAGTTCTCTTGCCAATTCGATTTTCAGTTCTGCAAAGCCCTGCAGCTGAATGGTCTTACAAAAACGGATCACCGCAGAGGACGCAACGCCGCATTTTTCCGCCAACTGGTGTACGGTCAAGCCAGTCACTTCCTGGGGAGAATCTATAACATAGGTCGCAATTTTTCGCTCCGCACTTGTTAAATTACAAAACAATCTCTTGATCTGTTGCGTGATCATTACTACCACCTCTTACACACTTACCAAAAAACCTTTAGCATAATTTTCTATTTTTTATATTAACATCCATATATCAAAATTGCAAGATAAAAGCTTGTCAAATACTTACAAGCATACCCCAGATTTATCTTTGGGAATATTGATTCTATTCCAGGCGTCCTGTGGGCGACCAGGGCGACGGAAACAGGTATAAATAGTTGCGAATGGATCGCACTGAGCGAAACAGGCGCAAAAATACCCCTTGATCTCTAAAGTTCTTAGAAATCAAGGGGTTTTAGCTGTTTTGGCAAGGATTGGGACGGGAAACCCGTCCCCTACGAGCAAAAAAGAGACAGCCTTTCGACTGTCTCTTTGGTGCGCGAGGCGGGACTTGAACCCGCATGCCCGGAATGAGCACTAGAACCTGAATCTAGCGAGTCTACCAATTCCACCACTCGCGCATATTTTGTTCGGTGGGGTGTTTCCCAACCGCTTGGATATATTACCACGGCAGACCCGATTTGTCAACATGTTTTTTTGAAATTTTAAAAGTTTTTTTGTCGTGGTTTGGAGGGCAGTTTTAAACAAGAATTCGTTGACAGCGCAACGGTTATTTTGTATACTAAAGAAAACGGATTTGGGGGAATAGCAATGGCAACACCTAAGGTTTATTTTACAGACTTTCGCGCGAGCTATAAGGAAAACCTGCAGCAGAAACTGGCGCGGCTGGTGAAGCAGGCGGGCATGCTGGAGAACATCGATTTCAAGAATAAGTATACGGCTATCAAAATCCATTTCGGTGAGCCGGGAAATCTGTCCTACCTGCGGCCCAATTATGCAAAGGTCATCGTGGATCTGATCAAGGAGCAGGGCGGCAAGGCCTTCCTTACGGATTGCAATACCCTGTATGTTGGCAGACGGAAAAATGCTCTGGATCATCTGGATACGGCTTATGAAAACGGCTATAATCCCTTCACACTGGGATGTCATGTGGTGATCGGTGACGGTATCAAAGGTACGGATGAAACTTTAGTACCTATTAACGGTGAGTATGTGAAGGAAGCGAAAATCGGCCGGGCGGTGATGGACGCGGATGTGGTAATCTCTATGAACCACTTCAAGGGCCATATGGCCGCGGGCTTTGGCGGCGCACTGAAGAACCTTGGTATGGGCTGCGGTTCCCGTGCCGGCAAGATGGAGATGCACAGTGCCGGTAAACCCAATGTTAAGGGAAAATACTGTGTTGGCTGCGGCATCTGCCAGAAGAATTGCGCCCACAGTGCCATCACCATTGAAAATAAAAAGGCATTTATCGATCACGATAAATGTGTCGGCTGCGGACGCTGTCTGGGCATGTGTCCCATGGATGCGGTGCGGGCAGCGGATGATGAGTCCAACGATATCCTTGCCCGGAAGATTGCTGAGTACGCTCTGGCGGTGGTGCAGGACCGGCCTAATTTCCATATCAGCTTTGTGATGGATGTTTCTCCCAACTGCGACTGCCACGGTTACAATGATGCGCCCATCGTTGCGGATGTGGGTATCTTCGCTTCCTTTGATCCGGTGGCGCTGGACATGGCCTGCGCCGATGCGGTCAATGCCCAGAAGCCTGTGAAATACAGCAAGCTGGGTGAGGCGGAAATCGATCTGGGCGATCATTTCCGTAATGTTCACCCCACAACCAACGGCATGGCAGCCATTGAACACGGTGTGAAGATCGGTCTTGGCAGCAAGGAATATGAATTGGTGACAATTTGATAGAAAGGAGCCGTGCAGTTAGCACGGCTCCTTGTTTATATCCAACTGATAAACAGATCCCCCGACTTGCTGCGACAGAGCAGTAACGAAACATTGTCATTCTGAGCGGAGCCGAAGAATCCGCATCTTTGTGCCTACCACTACGAAAAGGCGATCCCTCCGGATGTTCGGAGGGATCTGATTATTTTTACAGGGTTGCGATTGCGGCGCGGATGCGCTGCTCGGTGCGCTCCTTGCCAAGGATCTGCATAACGGTATACAGGTCGGGAGAATTGGTCTTGCCGGTAACCGCCATACGGATCACAGCGGAGACATCGGCCACGGTGCCTGGGAAGGCGGTGGGATCAGCCTTGTAGGCCTTCATGTCGGTGGTGAAGCCGATGGCTTCGGTGAGGGCCTTGACCTTTTCGAACCAGATGCCCGCATCGTCTGCATAGTTAAAGCCTTCCAGGAAGCGGTTCAGAATGTCGGCAACGGTAACGGCACTGAGCTTTTCATCAAAGAAAGGCTTCTGCAGGTACTCGTCGTAGAAAAAGCCCATGTATTCCTTGGCTTCCTTCCAGACAGCCAGATCCTTTCTGGGCTTCTTGCCGCCGCGGCCGATGGCCAGAATGGCGGTAGCAAAAGCGGGATCGGCAGCCAGCTTCGCACCGAAGTCGGCATCGAATTCCAGCGCCCATGCGGTCAGCAGCTCGTATACGGTAGCTGCGTCCATCTTAGAAATGACATTTTTGGAAACGTCGGTGAGCTTGGCATAGTCAAATAGGGAACCGGCAGGGTTCAGTTTCTTAGGGCTGAACTTAAAGTCATCCAGATTGGCATCGGGATTTGCCCGGCGCCAATCTTCAAAGTTGGAATTCAGAATGGTCATAATATATTCCCGAACAGCGGCAATGGGGAAGCCTTCTGCCTTATAGTAGGTCAGTGCCAATTCGGGATCCTTGCGCTTGGAGAGCTTGCGCTTGGAAGTGCCATCCATCTTCATCAGCGGTCCGATATGGACATACTTGGGCAGCTTGAAGCCCAGGGCCTTGAACAGCTGAATATGGAAGGGCAGAGTAGCCATCCACTCGTCACCACGGACGACATGGGTGGTGTGCATCAGATGATCGTCCACGGCATGGGCAAAGTGATAGGTGGGGATGCCGTCGGACTTCAGCAGAACATGGTCAATATCGTTTTCGGTGATGGTCAGCTTACCCTTGACCAGATCATCAAATTTGAACTGATTCTCAATGGAACCGGTGGAGCGGAAGCGGAGGACCCAAGGCATACCGGCATCCAGCTTTGCCTTGATATCTTCCAGACTCCGGTCACGCCAGGTGGCGTATTTGCCGTAGTAACCAAAGTTATCCTTTGCGGCTTCCTGCTGCTCACGCATAGCGGTCAGTTCTTCCTCGGTGCAGAAGCAGGGATAGGCCTGGCCTTCGGAGACCAGCTTCTTGGCATAAACATGGTAAATGGCGGCACGCTGACGCTGACGGTAGGGGCCGTAAATGCCGTTGTCGCCGTCGTGAGTAGCACCTTCGTCAAACTGAATGCCATAGTGCTTCAAAGTGTCGATCAGCACTTCCACAGCGCCGGGAACTTCCCGCTTGGCATCGGTATCTTCCACACGCAGGAACAGAACGCCATTACTCTGGTGGCACATCCGCTCGGAGATGGTGCCCTGAACCAGATTGCCCAGATGGACAAAACCGGTGGGGGAGGGAGCCATACGGGAAACGATGGCACCTTCGGGAAGCTCACGTGCAGGGAAACGGGCTTCCAGATCTTCGGCGGTCTCGGTCACATGGGGGAAAAGCAGCTCGGCCAAAACTTGATAATCCATAGTTTTTTTACCTCTTTTGCATAAATTCTTTCAAAAGTATACCATAGAGCGTCAAAGAAATCAATTCCTACCTGCCCAAATATGGGAAAACAATGAGAAAATCCCCTTGCTTAATGGGTGGGATTGTGCTAAAATGTCTTGGTACTATTTTGAAAGAAGCGTGAAAACCATGAGCGAGATATTAACTGAAACTGCCGCACCGAAAAAGAGAATGCTTTCCGGCATCAAGCCCTCCGGCGATCTGACCCTGGGTTCCTACCTGGGCGCTGTGAAGAACTGGGCCGAGCGTGCGGATCAGTATGAGTGTTTTTATTTTATGGCTGACCTCCATGCCATCACCGTGCGGCAGAATCCTGCCGACCTGCGCCGCCGTACACTGGAGCAGCTTGCTCAGTACATTGACTTCGACCTGGATCCCGAAAAGAATACCCTGTTTATTCAGAGCCATGTGCATCAGCATGCGGAGCTGGGTTGGGTGCTGGATTGCTACTCCATGTTTGGTGAACTGAGCCGTATGACTCAGTTTAAGGACAAGTCTGCCAAGAATGCCGACAATATCAACGCGGGCCTCTTTACTTACCCCAGTTTGATGGCCGGTGATATTCTGCTGTACCAGCCGGATCTGGTTCCTGTTGGTGAAGACCAGAAGCAGCATGTGGAGCTGACCCATGTGATCGCCCGACGCTTCAACGGCATCTACGGCGATGTATTCAAGATCCCGGAACCCTTCGTTCCTAAGGTAGGCGCCAGAATCATGAGCCTGACCAATCCTCTTGCCAAGATGTCCAAGTCCGAAAATGAGGACACCGGCCGTGTGCTGCTGATGGATCCTCCCGAAGTGGTCATGAAGCAGTTCAAGCGGGCCATTACCGATTCCGATACCGAGAACTGTGTCCGCTATGACAAGGAGAATAAACCCGGTGTTGCCAACCTGATGACCATTTACTCCGCGGTCACCGGTAAGACCTATGAGGAGATCGAGAACGAGTTCATCGGCTGCGGCTACGGCAAGTTCAAACCTGTGGTGGGTGAGGCGGTCGTAGAGCATCTGCGTCCCATACGGGAAGAGTCCATGCGGCTGATGAAGGATAAGGCTTATCTGGAAAGTGTCTACCGTGACGGTGCCCAGAAGGCTTCCTATGTGGCCGAAAAGACCCTGCGTAAGGTCTACAAAAAAGTCGGCTTTGTGGCAAAATAAATTGCAATGATCCCTCTGCGTTTTGCAGAGGGATTCTTATATCTTAATAGAAACTTAACAGAGCCTTCCTTGACAAAAATGCTTCCAAATATTACAATTAGTTACAAACGGTACAAAGGAGAAGCGACATGGTCAAGCGGATGATACGGATGGTTGCAGCGGTGGTTGCTGTAGTGCTGCTGGTGGGCGCTGTGCCGGTGCAGGCACTGACCTCTGACCAGATCAAAGAGGAAATAGACGAACTTGAAAAGGAAATCCAGCAGCTTCAGCAACAGATGGATGAACTGGAACAGCAGTTGGCTGACAATCTGGAACAGATGGAAGAAATGGTTGCACAGAAATCTGCCATAGATCAACAGGTTGTGCTGTTGAGCGAACAGATTGACAATATCAATAAACAGATCATGTCCTTTGGCCTGCTGATCGCTGATCAGCAGGAGACGCTGGATGCTGCCCAGATACGTCTGAAAGAACTTAATGAGAAATACAAAGAGCGGGTCCGTGCCATGGAAGAGGAGGGAGAACTCTCTTACTGGTCGGTGCTGTTCCGATCCAGAAGCTTTGCGGATTTTCTGGACAGGCTGAATATGATTCGTGAGATTGCGGCTGCGGATCGGCAGCGGCTGGCTGAGTTGGAAGCGGCTGCCAATGCGGTGGCGGAAGCGAAAAATACACTGGAGCTTCAGAAAACAGCTCTGGCAGAAACCAGAACTGAGCTTCAGACGGCGCAGCTTGTTCTGTCGCAGAAGCGTGAGGAAGCAGACAAGCTGCTGCAGGACATGGTTGCAAGGGAGGAAGAATTCCAGCAGCTTCTGGAACAATCAGAAGAAAAACAGGGAGAACTCATGAAGGAGCTGGCGCAGAAGGAAGATGCCTATGACAAGGCTCTTTATGAAGAGTGGCTTGCCACCTATGTGCCGCCGGTGACCCAGCAGCCAACTCCGGAGATTCCCAAGGATGATTCCGATTGGATCACCCCTGTTCCTTATTACAAACTGACAAGCCCCTTCGGCATGCGGCTGCATCCCATTTTGGGCATTTACCGTATGCACAACGGTATTGATATGGCCTGTGCGGCAGGAACACCCATCTATGCCAGCCGTGGTGGCTTGGTAGAGGTTGCCGGATATCAGGCAGACGGCGCGGGCAATTACATCCAACTGAATCACGGCGACGGTTTCCGGTCTATTTATATGCACATGACTAACTACATCGTCAGGCAGGGAGATTATGTGGCGCCGGGCCAGATCATTGGCTATGTAGGCAATACTGGCCTGTCCAAGGGCAATCACCTGCATTTTGGCATCTCCTATAACGGTACCTATGTCAATCCCGTGGAATACATAGGATAACAAACAGCCGCGGATGACCGCGGCTGTTTCATTATAGGAATAGATAGATCGCTAAGGTAAGCAGCGCTGTGTTCTGATCCTCCGGGCAATCGCCTGCCATTAACAGAAGCAGCAGCACCACGATCAGATCGCTGGTATCGAAATCCTTTGGAAGCAGCTGCCTTAAAAAGCCGCCGACACTGCTTTCTGGGGATTTGTCCTGCTTTTGCCTGCGCGGCTCCGGCCTGTTCGGTATGGGTTTTGGCGGCGGTGGGCAGACTTCCTGCGGGGGCGGTTGGCAGCGGCTTGGCTCCGGATGCGGTTTATGCGGCGGCATTGGTCTGGCTGGATCCGGCACCCGGTTGCGTCGGAAGCTGCCGTCGGGTTGTGGAACATAACGGTTATACATGCTTGATCACCTGGCAAATGGAAGATTTATTCCCTGTGGACCCAGAACGGAAGCGGCGATCTTTGCCATTCTGGCTGCCCGCATGGCATTTTCCAGCTTACGGATCCGCTGGTTACTTAAGTAAGGGTGCAGCGCCCGCAATAGGTTTTGCTGCTGGTTATCGATATTGCCCTGCTTGGCAAGACCGGATATTTTTTGCAGCATGCCCAGATCGATATCCGGCATGGCACTTGGGGCCTGCTGCTCCTTTAGCGCTTCCGGCGGCGGTGCTGAATTCAGACTCTGGGCCATCGCCATGATTTTTTGCATCATCTCCGGATTTTGGAGGATACTGCCAATCTTGTCTTCCATAGTATCCATATTAACCACCCAGCTCTTTCAACAGGTCCTTGACTTCCGGTGATGCCATCAGGGACGACAGCGCTTTTTGGGCGTTTTCGAAGTTTCCGGCATTGGCCTGCTCCATGGCCTGCTGCAGTTGATTGCTGTCGGATTGCTTCAGTATGGCAAGAAGCCGCTGCCCGGCATCACTGTTTGCCAGACGCAGGGCCTCCTGCATGGAAAAATTCTGTGAATTTTTCTGCATTCGATTGCCTCCTGTCAAAATGCCTGCTATAATAGATGCAGCGCAAAGAAAATACTTGTGCGAACACTATTACTATATGCGCAGATAGAACAGTTGGTGAACTATGAAAATTCTTGTTTTATCAGATTCCCATTCGGGTCTCAGCTTTATGCGCCGTTGCATCCGCGCGGTGAAGCCGGATGTGATGATCCACTTAGGGGATCATTTTGACGACGGCGAAGTTATGGCGGAGGAAAATCACAATATCCGGGTTCATCAGGTACCCGGCAACTGTGACAAATACCGCATGGTCCGCTATGAGCCGGAGATCTGTTGTTATCCGGTGGGTGGGGTAATGCTGTATATGACCCATGGGCATCTGCACAATGTGAAACAGAATCGGTATAAGCTATTGCTGGATGCCAGAAAAATGAATGCCCAGGCCGTACTGTATGGACACACCCATATTGCGGATTGCCACCGGGAGGAAGACGGCTTGTGGGTGCTGAACCCCGGTGCCTGTGGTTCAACGGCAGGCAGTGTGGGCCTCATTGAAATAGAAAACAGCTCGATTATTAACTGTAAAATTCTGCATTTGTCGGATTTGGAGGAAATACCATGATTTTAACTATCGATGTTGGGAACTCTAATATTGTTATTGGCGGCGTTGAGGGCGACGATATCCTCTTTGAAGCCAGATTGCGTACGGAGTCAACAAAAACCTCTGACCAGTATTGCGTGGATATTAAGATCCTATTGGATGTATATGGCATTCGGTCAGAGGAGATTGAGGGAGCTATCATTGCTTCTGTAGTGCCGCAGGTACTCAATTCGTTCCAAACTGCAATTAAAAAACTCACCGGAAAGACCAGCTTGGTAGTAGGTCCTGGCTTAAAGACAGGTCTGAACATCAAATTGGAGAACCCTGGTCAGACCGGCGCGGATTTGGTCGTAGCGGATGTGGCCGCTTTGCGGGAACACAAGCCGCCTTTGATT
>JAZRKL010000096.1:0-3593 GCA_045646265.1 Faecousia sp. | reverse complement strand
ACGCTGCTGTAAATGAGCGTTTAGCGCAGCATCAATGTGTCATCCTGAGCGTAAGCGAAGGATCTCCGGAGCAACGATAGAACGGAGATTCTTCGGCCTAAAGGCCTCAGAATGACAGACATGGAACGACACCGAGCGGGTTAGGGAAGTGGCGAATAGCGACGCACCGGGCACGAAAAGCCAGCGGCGGCTCGCCGCTAAACGATCATTTAGCATTACACAGAAAGAGCAGCGCTGACGCGGATGCGTCAGCGCTGGTTGTTTATTCTTCGTCTTGCTGAGGAACGGGGGTCACAACAGGAGTTCCGTCCCGATTGAGCAGCACGGTCAGGCCTCCTGCGTTGCCGCAGCTGCTGAACAGATAGTTCACGCCGGTCTGCTTATCCACATAGATAGCCATATAATTGTCGGAAAACCCACCGTTATCCACTACGGTCTTAATAAATCGGTCTTCTTTCTTTGCCATATTACTGTTCCTTTACACCCTCTACAACACCGTTGGCCATACCTACCAGACCCTGCATTTCGCTGGGAATGATGATCTTGGTAGCCTTGCCGTCAGCGATCTTTTGCATAGCTTCAATTGCTTTCAGCTTGATGACCTGGTCGTTGGGTGCCTTTTCATTCAGCAGCTCCAGAGAATCTGCCATAGCTTTCTGGACGGACAGGATGGCCTGTGCTTCACCATCTGCCTTCAAAATGGCAGCCTGCTTTTCTGCCTCTGCACGGAGAATAGCGGCTTCCTTTTCGGCGCTGGCCTGCAGAATGGCGGCTTCCTTCTCACCTTCCGCGATCAGAATGGCGGACTTCTTCTGGCCTTCGGCCTGCAGGATGGCCTGACGGCGGTCACGTTCAGCCTTCATCTGCTTTTCCATGGAGCTCTGGATATCAGCGGGGGGCAGAATGTTCTTCAGCTCCACGCGGTTGACCTTAATGCCCCAGGGGTCGGTGGCTTCGTCCAGAATGGCGCGCATCTTGGTATTGACCACGTCACGGGAAGTCAGAGTCTGGTCCAGCTCCAGATCGCCGATGATGTTACGCAGAGTAGTGGCGGTCAGAGTTTCCATAGCGGCCATGGGCTGCTCAACGCCGTAAGCATACAGCTTGGGGTCAGTGATTTGGAAATACACAACGGTATCGATCTGCATGGTAACGTTATCCTTGGTGATAACCGGCTGAGGCGGATAGTCCAAAACCTGCTCCTTCAGGGAAACGCGGCGGGCGATACGGTCAATGAAAGGCACTTTGAAGTGCAGGCCAACACCCTGTACGGCCTGGAACGCACCCAAACGCTCAATGACGTATGCACGGGACTGCTGAACCACAAAAATATTGGAAATGATGATAATCAACGCGATTACGATCAATGCTCCGATAAACCAACCCATAATAATACCTCCGTTAATTTATTGAATATTTGCAGGAACTTCTTCCAGGGATACAAATGCTTTGACGCCTTCAATGCGGTCCACTTTTACAAGAGAACCTTTGGGAATTGCTTTGCCGGATGTAGAGCGGGCAGTCCATTCCATGGCACCCAGCCTCACCTGGCCGGTAGCGGCAATGTTGTCGATGTCTGCCGTCACATAACCTTCCGAACCGACGATTGCGTCAATATTAGTTTTTGACAGTTTCGGATTCAGAAACTTTTTAATGAACGGCCAGAGCAGTGTCACCATTGCACAGGCAACCACCAGAAACAGCAGTGTCTGCAGCCAAACCGCAGCTCCCAGATGAGCGGCGATCATCGCCACAAAAGAACCTGCCGCAAACCAGATGCTTACCAGATGGATCGGGCAGGCCGCCTCCACCACAAGAAACACCAGCAGCAAAACAAACCAAACGATAGCAGCTATATTCATTTTGTTTCCTCCTTCCGTCTGCCATTGGTTTATGGATATAGGATAACAGAAAACAATACATCCGTCAATTGACTGATTCAACAAATCACTATCGTTTTTATTTCAAAAATAACAAAAACTATTTATATTAATGGTAAAATAGGATTTTATTACATAAAATTATAAAGAAAAACAGGAAATGTTCTTTTTATAGGATATTTATAGCTACTAAACTGTTATATATGGTCATATGACCATACTATTCTTATCTGCTCTTTCTTTTTTATTTTTTATTATTCACATTTTTCAGAACATTCTACTATTATTTATACTGGTTTTTGTTGATTTTTTTCGGTAAGAACAAAAGAAATCAACAAAATTTCTGTATCATTTTTTTGTGTAGTTTTTTTACAAAACCTGTTGCGTGAAAGGAAAAGCTGATGTATAATTAAACTGTAAAAATATGGGCGAATGCCCGATAATAATTGGAGGAATGTCATCATGTTCAATGCAATGATCGAAACTCTGAAGGCCAATCCCCGCAAGATCGTCTTCACCGAAGGCCATGACGCCCGTATTCTGGAAGCTACCGCTCGCCTGGTCGAAGGCGGTTTCCTGACCCCCGTTCTGGTGGGCAATGTTGAGGAAGTTAAGGCCAACGCTGCCAAGGGCGGCTTCAATATTGAAGGCGTTGAGATCCTGGATCCCGCTACCTACGAAGGCATGGATGCCATGGTTGAGAAGATGGTTGAGCTGCGTAAGGGTAAGATGTCCGCTGAAGAGTGCAAGGCTGCTCTGGCTAAAGGCAACTACTTCGGCACAATGCTGGTAAAGATGGGTTACGCTGACGCTCTGCTGGGCGGCGCTACCTACTCCACCGCTGATACCGTCCGTCCCGCTCTGCAGATTGTTAAGACCAAGAAGGGCAGCCACCTGGTTTCTTCCTGCTTCATCATGGTTCGCGGCGAAGAGAAGCTGGCCATGGGCGACTGCGCTATCAACCTGAGTTATGAAGACACTCTGGACAAGGAAGGCAATGTTGTTCTGTCCGCTGCTCAGAAGCTGGCTGAGGTTGCTATCGAGACCGCTAACACCGCTAAGGTCTTCGGCATTGACCCCAAGGTCGCTATGCTGAGCTTCTCCACCAACGGCTCCGGCAAGGGCGGCACTGTAAAGCTGTCCAACGAAGCTACCAAGGTTGCTAAGGAAATGGCTCCCGATCTGGCTATCGACGGCGAAATGCAGTTCGACGCAGCCGTTGCTCCCGAAGTCGGCCAGCTGAAGTTCCCCGGCTCCCCCGTTGCAGGCTACGCCAATACCTTCATCTTCCCCACCATCGAAGCCGGTAACATCGGCTACAAGATCGCACAGCGTCTGGGCGGCTACGAAGCTCTGGGCCCCATCCTGCAGGGTCTGGCTGCTCCCATCAACGACCTGTCCCGCGGCTGCAACGCAGACGAAGTCTACAAGATGGCCATCATCACCGCTGCCATGGTCTAAGCCGGTATGCACCGGCGGGCATTTCGTGACTGACAGATTGTTTGATATCCAACATTCCTGCCCGATACGATACCGCGGTGAAAATCCAAACTACATAACTGAAGGGCACTCCGCAAGGGGTGCCCTTCTTTTTACTCTCACTTAACATATACGCCCTTTTCTTGTTTCGGCAAGAAAAGGGCCAAAAGAAGCCGCGTAAAGGGGGCGCTACGGGAAAATGCAGGAATTATGGAGCGCTTGCCACCGGCAAGC
>JAZRKL010000095.1:0-13851 GCA_045646265.1 Faecousia sp. | reverse complement strand
AGCGTGTGCAGCGGTCAAAATTTCGTGAGCGAATAGCGAACAAGAAATTTTGGGTACCGCAAACGGACACGGGAAGTAACGAAAAGTACTGCACTATGCACGTATTGGCTGCGGGCACTGCCCGCATAAACGATCATTTATATCTGCAATATAGAAAACCGCCCGGTGTGATACACCGGGCGGTTCCGCTTGGGGTTTGGAAAGAAGAGAGGTAGAAAAGAGGTTTAGGTCGGTGAAAGGAAGCGGCTCACGGCTTCCGCAACCTTTCTGTTATTAAAATACCTTTCGCTTTTGAACACACCGTGACCCAATTGAAAACAAAAATCGACAAATTTGTAAACATCAGTTTTGCGTAAAAATCAGCGTTGCCTTGAACAGATCGCCATCCACCAAGAGCTGAAGCTGCCCCTTTTGCAGTTCCATTAAACTCTTGGCAATGTTCAAACCTAAACCGCTGCCTTCGGTATTACGGGATACATCTCCCCGAACGAAACGCTCCATCAGTTCCTCGGTACTGACGTTGAGCTGTTCTCTGGAAATATTCTTCAGCGAGATCAGCACCTGTCCGTTTACCTCCACCAGATCAATATACAGCCGTGTCCCGGGCAAAGCATATTTCACCGCATTGCCCAAAAGATTACTCAGCACACGCCAGGTCAACCTGCCGTCTGCGATCATCATCACCGATTCCTCCGATGGATTGAATACAGGTGTCAGCTGTGCCTTTTCCAGCTTTTCGGAAAATTCTCCCAAAGCCTGGTTAATGGCTTCCACCGCATTCACGCGCATCAGATCCACGGACATATTACCGGTGGATGCCTTGCTCATTTCCATCAAATCCTCGATCAGCTTTTTCAATCGTTGGGATTGCCGGTCTAAGACCTCCAGATATTCCTCGGTCTGCTCCCGGTTATCAGCCTTTTGCAGCAGATCCACATAATTGATGATGGATGTCAGCGGTGTCTTGATATCGTGGGACACATTGGTCACCAGTTCCGCCTTCATCCGCTCAGACTTCATTTGCTGCTTTGCCGCTTCCACAGCCACATCGGCCAATGCGTTCAGATGGGTAGCATACTCCTCGAAGCTGCCCAGCAGCAGCTTATCTTCCACCTTGGTATCCAGCTCGCCTTTGCTCATACGCTTGGTGCTTTCCAGCAGGATGCCAAAGCAGTAAGCGCCGTACATAACCAGACAAATGCAGAAGGCAATGCCCAAAAATGTGCTGCTTATGGTGTGCAGGCTAAAACAGACCAGCAGAACGCAGATCATACCCAGGCCTACCAGCATCCATTGCCAGGTCAGCGGCAGCATTCGTGCAAACCGCCGCACGCCATTCCAGATAGCACGCAGCACTTTACCAATAAACGAGAAAACAGCCTTTACCGCTTTTACAAACAATCCCCACAGTGCGCCCAGTAGCTCTACCAGTATTTCAAAGCATTTTTTGCCTGCTCCTAACAGTTTTTTAAATCCACCCGGAAGTTTGCCGTTGAGCCACTTGATTCCGCTGCCCAATTTTCGCAGGAACCACCGCAGAAGCTGGAATGCCGCTGCCAGCACCATACCGGTGATGCTGTGCTTTGCCCAATAGAATTGCTTCATTTTGAACTGGGCAGCACAGGCAAAGAGGAATGCCACCACGATCAAACAAGCAACAAATGCCATTGCGGCAGCCACCGGGATAAGCATCCATTGAGGATTATACCAATCAAAGGAGTTCTCTAAGAATTCCCATCCCAGAATCACAATGCCAAAAACCGCGCCACTGGCTAAGACAGCATACAGATCCAGGGGCAGACGGTTGAGTCCACCGGGGCAGACTTCTTCGGTCTTCGGCTTTCTGCCTGCGGCACAGCACAAGTACACAAACAGGGCTGCAAACAGTAAAAGGGACGCACCCAACACCCAAATAATATTGTATCGGTGGGTATAGCCAAATTCCGCCAGATCCCAGCTCCAGTTGTCTTCAAATTCGTAAACACTGTCTGTCAGATACAATGTTACCGTATACTTGGGTGCATAACGCATACCCAGCCGGTACTGATGAAAACCGTCCTTATCCTCATAGCCCCAGTTTTCAAACCAATCGTAAGTTTCATCTCCCGGTGCTGCCGTGTCAGCGATCCAATCGCCTTCCAGAGGCGGCAGCGTTGGAACCGATTCTTCACTTTCCAAAAAAGTCGGTTCTGTGGTGCTTGGAGGTTCTGCCGGATTCATAAGTCCTCCGGTATAAGGATCGATACACTGGTAACCCAAAACCGTAGGATATACAATAGAATAGATATCCACAGGGTAAGTCTCTACACCATTGATGGCCGCGGTATCCATATGCCCTGACAGCAGATTTCCGTCCAGATCCTGCAGACGGTAGTATATCTCCTTACCTCCTGCCCAATCCACATTATTATGAATCCGCACATAATGCTTCATGGCTTCCGGCGGCAGATTGCTGAGATTTTCTATGACATAATCCCAGGCAATATCTTCCGCGATGAAGCGAAGTCTGGATTCCTGGTTATCCCTGCGCAGCTGATCCACTGTTTGATTATATAAGCCCGATTCCGCCAAAGCAAAAATACCGATACCCGCCGCCACACTCACCAGCAGGCAGGCGGCGCACAGAAGGATCGCCAAAAATTTCAACGAGATATGATACTTCACCTTATCTGCCCCCTTCTATTTTGTAGCCCTGGCCCCAGACTACCTTTAAGTACCGGGGTTCCGAGGGATTGATCTCGATTTTTTCCCGCAGGTGCCGGATATGCACCGCCACCGCGCCCTCGCTGCCGATGGCAGCTTCCTGCCACACCGCTTCGTACAGGGCCTTCGTGGAGTAGACCTTGCCGGGGTTTCGCATCAGCAAATGCAATATACTGTATTCGATAGGTGTCAGCGAAACCGGATCTCCATCAACTGAAACAGTCTTTGTGGCATCATCCAAGGTAATAACACCCACCGTCAGCACATGAGCGCTTTCATCCACCCGGCTGCCCAGTTTGGCATAGCGGCGTAGCTGAGAGCGGACTCTGGCCAGCACTTCCACCGGCACAAAAGGCTTCGTGATATAGTCATCGGCACCAACATTCAGACCCAGCACCATATCCTCCGTTTCGCTTTTGGCCGTCAGAAAGATGATGGGCACATTGGAGAATTCTCTTATTCTGGCCGTAGCAGTAATACCGTCCATACCGGGCATCATAATATCCAGCAGGATCAGATGAATATCCTCCCTCTGCACGATTTCCAGTGCTTCCAGTCCTGTAAAGGCTTCAAAGAGCTTGTAGCCCTCCGGAGCCAAATATATTTTCAGCGCGTTCACGATATCCGGCTGATCGTCACAAATCAAAACATTGTACATGTGAATGTCCCTCATCTTCCTGTTGTAAATAATCATTTGACGGCGAGCCGCCACTGGCTTTCCTTGCATAGTGCGGTGCTACTCGATAGAATTCGTAGATGCAATTCATGAATCGCCCGCGGGCGCATCGTAATGCGCCCCTACGATTTCTAATAATAGATAGCATGCCAAACGATCATTTACCTGTAGATCAATTTACGTTCTTATTATACCAATGTATTTCTTAAGATGAAAGGGGCAGAATTCTTAAAAACTCTTTAAGGATCATTGCAATTTGCGTGCAATGCCACTATAATAATATCATTCTCAAAAAGGAGTGTTCTCTATGATTACAAAGCTGACCCTTTTCCTTTCCGGCATTGGCACTTTTCTGGCTGCGTCCGTTTTGCCCGCAGCTATCCTGTTTGCCATCGGTGTGCTGCTGATCCGCATCGTGCTCAACATCGTCACCAAATTCCTTGAAAAATCCAAGTTGGAAAAGGCTGCCCACAAGCTGATTAAAACAGCGATTCGTGTTGTCCTGTACGGTCTGCTGGCGCTGATCGTCGCATCTAAGCTGGGCATTGATGTAACAGGCATTGTTGCCCTGGCCAGTGTGCTGACCTTAGCCATCTCCCTGTCTGTGCAGAACGCACTGACCAATGTGATCAGCGGCTTTACGCTGCTGTACACCAAGCCCTTTGTCTCCGGTGACTATGTAGAAGTAGCCGGACAGAGCGGCAGTGTGAATGAGATCGGCCTGACCTACACCAAGCTGACCACCCCCGACAACAAAGTGGTTTCCATCCCCAACAGTGCCGTTACCTCTGCCCAGATTGTAAACTACACTGTTTTAGGTAAGCGCCGTGTCGATATAGCCGTGTCCGCTTCCTACGACAGCCCCATTCAGCTTGTTTTGGAAACCCTCCGCGAAGCCGGTAATGTGCCCACGATCCTGGATTCCGAGCCTGTTTTTGCCGCTGTTGACAGCTACGGCGAAAGCACCATCAATTATGTGCTTCGTGTATGGAGCACCGCTGATGATTACTGGACCACCCTGTTTGCTGTTAATGAAAATATCAAGAAGCTCTTTGATGAAAAGGGTGTCTCCATGACCTATCCTCACCTGAACGTGCATCTGGACAAGTAAGTATATTCTTGACACCTGTAAGGGCGTGTTGCAAAATAACTGCAACACGCCCTCAAACTATGGGATGTCTACATCCTGCGGATGTAGGGGCGATCATTGATCGCCCGCGGGCGACTAATAGTCGCCCCTACGGATTCTATCGGACATTTTTTGTATTTTGCAACACGCCCTTCAATTTTATCCATGGGATAAGCAATCATGAATTTGTTCTTTTTTTCAGAAAAGTATTGCTTTTTTTGAGGAAAAGGCTATAATTCCCGTAAAGGCGGTGGTTTTCATGAAGAAGCAATACCGAAGCATGACAGAAGGACCGTTGCTTTCCCACATCATCTCTTTTTCGGTCCCTTTGATCCTGACATCCTTTCTCAGCCTTATGTTCCATGCCGCGGATCTGGTGGTGGTAGGCCGGTATTCCGGCAGTCTTTCCATTGCGGCGGTCAGTTCCACCGGTACGATCTCCAGCCTGATCGTGTGTTTGTTCAGCGGTTTTTCCACAGGTGCCGTCGTTTCCATGTCACATGCCTTGGGTTCCAAGGATGATACTGCCATTCACCGGGTGGTCCATACCGCTATGCCTACCGCTTTTTGCGTAGGCCTGTTTCTGACAGTCGTTGGCCTGTTCTTTGCCAAGCCGGCACTGCGGTTGATGGACACGCCTGAAAACATTCTTCCCCTGTCCGCCACGTATATGCGTATTGTCTTCTGTGGCATGGCTCTCGATATGGTCTATAACTTCGCCGCAGCCATTCTGCGGGCCACCGGAGACACCAAACGCCCGCTGTACTATCTTCTTATGGCAGGTACCACCAATGTGGTTCTGAACATTTTCTTTGTGACGGTTCTGGAATTGGATGTCGCGGGTGTCGCACTGGCAACAACACTGTCGAAGCTGGTATCTACCGTTCCTGCCGTAGTCTCACTGATGCGCAGAAAAGACAGCTGCCGGTTCTATTTCAAAAAAATGCGCATTTATAAGGCTGAATTTTTGAAAATCATTCGTGTCGGACTGCCTGCCAGTATCCAGAGTTCCCTGTTTTCCTTCTCTGATGTACTGTTCCAAAGCTCTGTCAATTCCTTCGGACAGGTTTTGATCTCCAGCAACGCCGCCGCAGGCAGCGTCCAGGGTTTTGTTCGGGCATGCAAAAGTGCTTTCTCTACCGCCTGCGTAAATTTTGTAGGGCAAAATATTGGTGCACACCGGTATGACCGGGCAAAGAAGTCCCTGCTGATCTGTCTTGGCTGTACAGCCGCCGTAGGTATCCCCGCCAGTCTTCTGGCCTGTGCTTTTGCTCCCCAGCTACTTTCCATCTATATCACTGACTCCCCGGAAGCCATTGCTCTGGGCGTGATGCAGATGAATGTGATTTGCCGGTTCTGTACCATCAGCGGCTTGAACAATACCACAACCGGTGCTATGCAGGGTTTAGGCGAATCCAGAACTACCATGATTATTTCCGTACTGGGTATGATTGTTGTGCGGCTTGGTTGGATCTATACCATCTTCCAGCTACCTCAGTTCCATACCCCCTTCTGGTTATTTATTTCCTACCCACTGAGTTGGGCCGTCACTTTGATTGCACAGCTCATTGCTTTCCGGATCCTGTTCCGCAAGCATGTCAACGCAAATAATCTACAAGCGCTCAAAACATAGCCCATCATGCGGCAGAGAAAATCTCTGCCGCTTTTTTTATAAAAGGACTTGCATTTTCTGGAAGAAAGACTATAATTCCCGTGAAGGCGGTGGTATTTATGAAGAAACTCCGAAGTATGACCGAAGGTCCCCTGCTTCCCAACATTATTTCCTATACGATCCCCATTATTCTGACCAGTCTGCTGCAGCTTTTGTTTAATGCGGCTGACCTTGTGGTAGTGGGTCGGTTCTGCGGCAGCATTTCTGTAGCGGCTGTTGGCGCTACCGGTTCCATTACAGCCTTGGTCGTCAACCTGTTTATGGGTTTTTCCGTCGGTGTCGGTGTCTGCGTTGCCCATGCCATTGGCGCGAAAGAGGAGCAAGCAGTACACAGTGCAGTACATACCGCGATTCCTGCCGCTTTGCTCATTGGCCTGTTCCTAACCGCCGTGGGTGTTACCTTTGCCGGTCCCATGCTGCAGATGATGGGCACACCGGAAAATGTGCTGCCCCTTTCCACCGTGTATATGCAGATCTACTTTGGGGGCATGGTTTTCAACATGCTCTATAACTTCTGCGCAGCCATTCTCCGGGCCGCCGGTGATACCAAAAGTCCTCTGATTTATCTGACATTCGCCGGTGTGATCAACGTGCTTTTGAACCTGTTTTTTGTGATGGTGCTGCACATGAATGTAGCCGGCGTTGCCCTGGCAACCACCATCTCACAAACCATCTCCGCAGTGCTGGTGGTCACTGCGCTGATGCGCAGAAACGATGCCTGCCGCCTACAGCTGAAAAAAATGTGTTTTTACAAGCCGCAGCTGGTAAAGATGATCCGTATCGGCTTGCCGGCAGGTATTCAGAGCTCCCTGTTTGGCATCTCTAACGTTATGATCCAATCCTCTATCAATTCTTTCGGAGAAACGGTCATGTCAGGCAATGCGGCAGCAGGCAATATCGAAGGATTTGTATATGTTGCAATGAATGCACTCTATCAGACGGCTGTCAATTTTGTAGGTCAGAATATCGGCGCTCACAAATATGAGCGAACCAAAAAAACCCTGTACCTCTGCCTGGCTTGTTCCACTGTTGTAGGTCTGATTACCAGTATGCTGGCCTATGCCTTTGCTCCACAGCTGCTTTCTATTTATATTACCGACTCCGCTGAAGCCATTTCCTACGGTGTGCTGAGAATGTCCGTAGTATGCTTCACCTACACCCTGTGTGGCTTGATGGAAACCACCACCGGTGCTTTGCGGGGCATGGGCGCTTCTATGACACCTATGATTATTTCCGTTCTGGGTGTGTGCGGCATGCGCATGGGTTGGATTCTTACCATTTTTCAGCTTCCCCAATTCCACACTCCCTGGTGGCTGTATGTTTCCTACCCCATCAGCTGGATCTTTACCTTTGCTGTACAGTTTGCGGCATTTATTGTGGTCTTCCGCAAGCGTATCCGCACCGACAACCAGTATGTGCTGCGGGCATTGGATGCAACCGGCCAACCGTAAGTATTTTTAAAGTGCAGCCGGCAAATTCCGATAAAGGAATTTGCCGGCTGTTTTTTGCATTTTATAGTTTACATAACTTTAAACTCTGGTCGCATATACTTCCTGTATTCACTGGGTGTACAGCCTTTCTTTTTCCGGAACCATCTCGTAAAGTATGACAGTTCACAAAAACCAAGCTGCTCCGATATATCGGAAACAGGCAGCTCCGAATAAATAAGCAGTTGCTCCGCCTGTGCCATCAGCTTGTTATGGATATAGCTTTTCACCGTAGCTTTATTATCCTTCACAAAGCTCTTTGTTAAAAACCCAATAGAATAACCCGTAGCTTCGGCAATTTCGCTGAGCTTTAACCGCATACTGAGGTGATCGTTTATAAAAGAAAAAATCTTTTCATACTTTCTGACAATATCCAAATACTCTCTCAGGTCAATTCCCGCGATTCTCATAAATTCCGTTACGTACGCAAAAGTGATATTTTTCATTTCAACAGCAGAATAGAGTGTTTCTTCTTCAAATAGCTTTTGCATTCTCTGCGTATCATAATGCCTATTATTTAAAATTAACGGCTGCTTCAGCGAAGAAAACAGGTCCTCGGCATTGCCTAGCTGTAGATAAAAAAGCTGTGTTATCTCAACGGAATTACAGGTATACTCCCAGTTACAACGAACATTGTTTCCAATTACAAAAATATCTCCTGCTGAAATTGGAATTTTCATTCCCTCGAAATCAATCACTGCGGCTCCCGAAATCAAAAAATGAATTGAGTTGATGCGCATATGAAAATCCCGATCTACCAGCGTTTTACTTACAAAACCCTCCTGTATTTTTGAATAATTGTGGTCTTTTAATTCAAGAACAAGATTGTTGCAGATAAATTGAAACTCATCACTTCTTAGGCTTTCATACTCAGCAATATTCCATTTTTTAGAAATTGGGCCGTAAGTTTTCAGCATATCGACGCACCTCGCTGTAATTAAGAGAATGAAAAGTCAAATTTGATATTTGTTTTCTCATTGTAATGTGTTTCCATCATAATTACAATACATTTACAGAAGCCAAAACAAAAAATTTTCCAAATGAAAGGGTTTGATAGATTTGATGAACAACGGTATTTGTAAAATCAACGGTGAACAAAACGTGCTTGCAAAAGTTACTGAGGCCGGCAACAAAATCATTGCAACGATCAAAAAAGAGGACCTTCCCACGGATATATGCTTCTTGGATTTCTGTCCTGAGTTTCTTACCAGCGGTCAGGATCCCGAGGGCTACTCCATTGCTCCCAGAGGCACCAAAGAAGGCGGAACGATGCTGTGCCGCTTTACCGACAGACCGGACTGCGAATACATCTCCGACAGCAACCAGATGCCCATTTTCGGCTTCAAAACCACCGATCGTACTGTTTTTGCTGTTGTTACCGGCATGACCTTTGAGTACAAGATCGTCGTGGGCGTAAAGGACGGCACCTTCTACATCTATCCCCGTTTCTTCCTTAACGGCAAGAATCTGTACGAGGATATGACGGTGGAATACCATATTCTCCCCAAGGGCAGCGACTATAACGACATGGCAGCGCTTTACAGAAGCATCAAAAATCCCACTGGGCTGAAGGATCGTGTGAAAGAATCGGACGAGTTAAAGTATGCTGCTGATTCCATTGAGCTTCGGATCCGAATGGCATGGAAACCGGTTCCGTCACGTGTTCTGCATCAGACCCTTGAAAATGAACCTGCGGTCGTCGTTGGCTGTACTTGTGAGCGGGCAAAGGACATTCTGAATGCTATGAAGTCAGCAGGCATTGATAAAGCAGAAGTCTGCCTTGTCGGTGTTGAAACAAGAGGCCACGACGGCAGATGGCCTCAGCTTTTACCCATTGAAGAATCCATCGGCGGACAGGACGAACTGGAAGCATTGGGTGCATACGGCCAATCCCTCGGTTATCAGATGACCGTACACACCAACAGTACTGATATGTATGAAATTGCTGACTGTTGGAGTGAAAATGCCCTTGTTGTCAACGCTGACGGCAATTACTCAACAGATTCCATCCCCTGGGGCGGCGGCCTGCCTTATCATGTTTGCCCCCAGTGTATGCCTGAATTTACCTATAAGCATTTGGACTTAATCAGCGGTATGGGCTTCCGGGGCGTTCACTATATTGATGTGCTCTCCAACTTCCCGCCAAAAAACTGTTACAGTGATATCCATCCGTCCACCGCAAAAGAGTCAGGAAAGGTCATATGCGATATTGCAGACAGAACACGCGATGTCTTCGGTGGCTTCGCATCCGAGGGTCCTTTCGACTTTTTGTCTGATCATATGGATTATGTGCTGTATACCAGCTATAACCTTTACGGAGAGCAGCATCCGATCTGCGACGAAACCATTCCCTTCTGGCAGCTTGTTTTCCACGGCTCCATTCTTTATAATCCCTCTACGGAAACGGTCAACTACGGAATCAAGGGCGAACAAAGCCGTCTGAAATTCATTGAATACGGTGGACGTCCTGTGGGATACATCAACTCCAAATACGTAGATGATGTGGAAGGCAGCTGCGGCAACTGGATGGGCAGTCTGGATCTGCTTTGTGCAACGGACGAGCAGCTCGCTAAGTCTGTTGAAGTTCTGAAGCAGATGCAAGATGAATACAAGCCCCTGCGTCATCTTGCCTATGAGCTTATGCTGAAACACGAAAAGCTTGCGGACGGTGTATACGCTGTTACCTATTCTGATAACACTGTGATTACCGTTGACTACAACCAGAATACGTATGAGGTGACAAAAGTATAATGCAAAAAAGATTTACCGGCACGCTTATACTTTTGTATACTCTGCCGTGGGGGCTGCAGTGCCTTGTACAGAACTTTATGTCTGTTTATGTGGCGTCGCTCCCCTTTGCCACGGAGCAGAATGTTGGCAATGTCATGGCCTTTGGCTCTGCCGTAATCATGGTTTCTCAACTTGTATGGTCCAGAATCGCCTATCACAGCAGAAGCAAGTTCAGTATTCTCACCTTGTCTTTTTTCCTGCTGGCCCTCTTTTCCCTGCCGTTTCTGTTTGTGAAAATGAATCTTTTGTTGCTGTATATCTTCGTATTCCTGTTTTATTTCTGTTTCATGGTACACCAGCCGCTGATTGACTCCATCGCAACAGAAAGTGCTGATAAGCTTGTCTTATCCTTTGGATCCGTCCGGTCCTTCTCCACTTTTGGCTATGCACTGGCGGGGCTTATTCTGGGCGTTGTGGGTTATGCGTCCTCGACGGATATTTTCTACTACATCGCTGTGCTTGCATTCCTTTCCGCAGTGATCTCAATGACTGCACCGAAAGAAGCACCCCAAAAACAGCAGGAGAAGGTACACTTCCGCTTTGCAGGACTTTTCAACAAACACTATGTACTCTTCCTGCTGTATACGTTTTTGCTGTATGCAGTTTCTGCGGTAAACGTGGTCTTTTTCCCTGTTTATTATACGGACGTTCTCTGCGGAGATATTAAGCACCTCAGCATCATGATCAGCGTTGAATGCTTTCTGGAATGGGGTATGATGCTCGTGTTCGGTGCGAAGATCGCCAAAACAGCCCCCAGAAAAATTTTCCTTATGATTGCCTTTGCGGCGGCGTTCCGCTGTTTTGCAGTGTGGTTTACAGATAACCCTTATCTCATTCTTCTCACCTACTTCGGCAGTGTTGTATGGTTTGGGCTTCAGTGGTCCTCGGTGGCACCGTATATCTGCCAGATCGTTCCGAAGGATTGCAACATGACGGCCCAGAGCATCTGGACACTTGCATCTTCGGGTCTTGGCGCGACCGCAGGCTCATTGATTGGCGGTGTTATTGCCCAGTATTTATCGATACGAAGCCTGTTCTTGATCGCAACACTTTTTATGCTGCTTCTGTCCGCGTTAAGTCCCGTATTCTTCCCGCGAACAAAGCAAAATGCACTGACAGAATAATTTACGAAACGTGCCGGAGTTTTGTTCCGGCACGTTCTTGCACGTCAAAAAACACCCCAACCGGGATTGAGGCGTGTCCTTAACGAATAATCAGCACCATCTTACCGTAGGGCGGGGGCTTGCTCCCGCCGCCAACCTCAATAAACAGCCGCAGCACCAAATGAATGGTGCTGCGGTTAACTATTTGACATATTGGAATTTATCGAATTGATATGTAATCAGGTTTTCCGCCATTTGAGACTCAATGCCCTAATTATACTACCGCTATACGAATTGTTTGGCTTCTCCATATAGGAATCAGCCCAAAATACACTCTCGTTTTCTACAATCAAAGATGCTTCGAAGAGTTCCCTTGAGTGGTTCTCCATCGCAGGCATAATCTTCAACATTTGAACTCCCTCAAAACACAACTCAACAATACCGTACCATCCGCTATTGTTAAATATTGCATTTGCCACGGCAGCGGAATTGGATTCATAATAGCCGATTTTCTCAAGGGTACTATCATGGAATCCAACAAACTTCTTCATAAAATCATCTGCATCTGCTTGTGTAAGAATATAATTCCACTCGGTTGTGTCGCAAAGTGTTTTTTCAGAAATTTGATATGCACCGAAGGGAACAGAATGATTTCCCAATATTTCTGCAAGAAACGCATTGTTTTCAAGAATTTCTGGGTATCCCATCATCTGCTTGACTTCTATAAACTTACAACCATTGGTTTCACAATAGTGCTTATACTTCAGCATTTGGGCACCGTTGTAGGCAACAAATTCCTCGTGGTCAGGTTGGATAATTTCCACAAGAGGTTTAGCAGGCTCGTACTGTTTGTCCAGATAGTCAACCAGTTCAAAACTCTGTGTATGCGGATTTAGTACAATGTATTGCAAAAACCAGCCAATTCCAACTGTTGCATATACCATTGACTTATAATACCTATTCTGTTCCTTATCAAAAACACGAACAAACATTTATCTCACCAACATTGCAAAATTCAAGATTTGTGACCAGTTAGACAAATTCCAGTTGGTCGAATTGATTATATCCCGGAGACAACATAGTATCAATATCCGAAGTGTGTTTTCGGCGGGAGCAAGCCCCCGCCCTACGATTACCGCACTTGGCAAGCAGAGCATCCGGCTGTCCACCGGATACAGGGAACTGGGCAGTTACCCAGACCCACAAAAATACGAAAACTGGCAGATCAAAACGACCTGCCAGTTGCCATATGCTATTTCTCCGCTAGGAACATCCCTCTATCGGTTGGGATGTTGTGTTTGGGAAGCAGAAATTACTTGGCAGTGCCAGCGATCTGAGCAGCGACTTCAGCAGTGAAGTCCCCCTCCTCCTTCTCGATGCCTTCACCCTTGGTGTAGTGGATAGCGTCGACGAAGGTGACCTTGCCGCCCAGCTTCTTGGCAGCGTCAGCAATGTAGCCAGCCACGTCGCCCTGGAACAGGTCGGAGCGGACGAACTCCTGCTGCAGCAGGCAGATCTCCTTGAAGAAAGCAGCCATCTTACCGGCAGCGATCTTTTCCTTAACCTGAGCGGGCTTGTTAGCCATCTTGGGATCGTTGTCCATCAGAGCGACCTGAACAGCCAGCTCCTTGTCAACAACTTCCTGAGGCACCTGAGCCTTATCCCAGTACTGAGCCTTCATAGCAGCGATCTGCATAGCGACGTTCTTACCGATCTCGGTAGCGTCGATGTCGCCCTCAACAGCCAGGTTGACCAGAACACCGTGGGAGCCGCCGGCGTGCACATAAGCAACGCTGGTGTTCTCAGCAAAGCGGGCGAAGCGGCGGATCTGCATGTTCTCGCCGATGGACATAACCAGCTCCTGCATCTTCTCGGTAACGGTCAGCTCGGTGCCGGGGTAGGTGCAAGCCTTCAGAGCTTCCACATCAGCGGGAGCGTGCTTGGCAACGATCTCGCACAGGCTCTTAACCAGGCCCATGAAAGCATCGGTCTTGGAAGCGAAGTCGGTCTCAGCGTTGACTTCGATAACAACACCGACACCGTCGATAACGGTAGCATAAGCAACGCCTTCAGCAGCGATGCGGTCAGCCTTCTTGGCAGCCTTGGCCAGGCCCTTTTCACGCAGCCAGTCAACAGCCTTATCCATATCACCGTCGGTAGCCTGGAGAGCCTTCTTGCAGTCCATCATGCCGACGTTGGTCATTTCACGCAGTTTCTTAACATCCTGAGCAGTAAATGCCATTTTGGTATCCTCCTAAATCATTTGTGGTTGCTGCCCGGATGATCCGGGC
>JAZRKL010000094.1:0-52257 GCA_045646265.1 Faecousia sp. | reverse complement strand
CACCAAGTTTCCGTGTCATCCTGAGCGTGTTGCAGAGCGCAGCGAATCTTCTAATGTAATGATTGCCGGTGGCAATCATACCGCTACAAATCGGAGGGAGTCGAAGGATCCGCATCCTAAAGAGTGGATTCTTCGACTCCGCCTACGGCTCCGCTCAGAATGACATGCGTTTTAGGCAACTGCTCGCATAAACGATCATTTACCCTAATAGGAAACATAAAAAATCAGCACACCCTTTGGTGTGCTGATTTTGTTATGTAAGGAATTATTCCTTGGTCAGGCTGCCCTTCTTGGCACGGGTCTTGCTGTACAGGAACAGCAGCAGAGAACCGATGACACCGGCGGAGACAGCATTGGTCAGAGCGGCAACAACACCCTGGGTGAAGACCAGCTCCACAGGCTCGGAATAAATCACGATGTCCAGAACGGGAGCAACAACGATCCATGCAAAAACGTTGGCAACGATCTGTGTGATGTTGTACAGAAGAATGTCCTTCCAGGTGAGGATTCCGTCTTCTACATGGAGCTTGGGATACACCAGACCCATGATCAGACCTGCGACACCGGAAGCGATGACCCAGCTCCACCAGGCGCTGCCGTACTGCACGATGTCAGACAGGGCATGGCCGATGAATGCAACCAGCATGCCGGCGATGGGGCCGAACATTGCAGCGAAGAAGCCGCCGATACCGTAAGCGGACTGGATCTGGGTTTCGGGAATGCCGGTGGGGATCTTCACGTACATAAACAGGACGGTGAAGAGGGCAGCACCCAATGCGGTGCCAACCAGAGTCTTGGTGCTGAAGCCGAACAGTTTCTTTTTCATGACTAAAACCTCCGTTATCTTTCCTTTTTTTACGGAATTATCCGTAGTCCTACCAATTATATCATAAGGATTTTATTTTGTAAACATCACAGTCCACTCCGGACCGAACCAAAGATCATATTTTTTGCACATACTGCCCTGACTGACAGCCATGGCTACTTTCATCAGCTCGTTGTTGTAGATCATGGGATCACCCTTCCGGGCAAAGCCAAAGCTCTGGTGGAACAGAACCCGCTGGCTGAAGACTTCCTGACCGTCACGGCAAATTGTGACATTTACCATGTCGCCGTATTCAAAGCCTGCGCCCTTAAAGGCTTCCAGGGGGATGTTGGTCCAAAGGTTGCCGAAGTTGGGGTCATTGATCTCAAAGTAACCCTTCACACATCCGTCGCTTACATCGGGTTCATAGATGGGATGCTCCACGATCTCTTCCACAGGATACTCAGGGCCGACACCCTCAAAATCGATAATGCCGCTGGCAAGTCTTGCGGCGGTGTAACCGAACAGATCACGGCCATGGAAAATGGCAACACCACGGGTGCTCTGCAGGCGGTTGACGGTTTCATCGATTTCACGGACGGCTTCAATGCCAACATACTTTTTAATATGGGTCAGGGCGCCGTTGTCGGGCGTGACAATATAGTAGCCGTCCACGGTCTTGGCCACGCAGGCACGGCGCTTGGTGCCCACACCGGGGTCAACAACGGATACATAGATGGTGCCCTTGGGCCAGAACTGCAGGCTCTGGTACAGGCGGTAGCTGGCACTCCAGGTGTCATACTGGGGAATCTGGTGGGTGCCGTCGAAGATCTCCAGCTCCCGATCTACGGTTTTTACCACACCGTACATGGAGCTGACAGCACCTTCGGCATAGGTAAAGTCTGTCTGAAATACGAGGATGGGTTTATCAAACATACTCATAATAATTTCTCCTTTCAAATAAAGGGATTCCAAAATCTTCCGTGATTAAAGAACACGGAGATCAAAATCACAAGGGCAAGTACGGCACCGCTGATACCGATACATACATAATCCAGCCGCTGCAAGGGCCGCTTGGCATACCAGGTGCGCTTTTTATGCTTGCCAAATCCACGCAGGTCCATGGCATTGCTGATTACATCGATCCGATCCATGGTAGAAAAAATCAGAGGCACGCAGATGTTCATAACATTTTTGATTCGCACAGATAACTTTTCCTTTTTGGAAAGATCCAAGCCGCGGCTCTGTTGGGCAATGGCAATGTCATTGTAATTGCGGATGGTGTCGGGGAAATAGCGCAGTGTCAGGGCCAGAGCATAGCAGGCTTTGTAATTGACCTTGATGCCGTTGAGTGAGGCGGCAAATTCCGACGGATTGGTGGTTAACAGGAACAGCATACCCAGCGGAATGACGGCACCGTATTTGAAGAACTTCGTCACCTGGTAAAGAAGCTGCTCCAATGTCACGGTATAACGGGAACTGAAGCGGAACAGCTCATGGCACGTTCCGTAGACCTCTACACCGTAGGTGGGGTTGAACAGATAGGTAAGGATAAAGTTCATACCCAAGAACAGAAGTACCGCCCAGAGCATGACCTTGATCTGGCTGAATGTAATGCCCGATACATGCAGAACCCAGAAGCTCAGCACCATGACGATGAGGATCGTGCGGATATCGTAAGTAAACATGACCGCGGCGGAGAGGATCATAAAGCAGATCAGCTTGGACACACCGGAGAGGTTAAAAACCCAGTTGTCCCGCTCCACATAGTCGAAGATCTTATCCTTCATGGCGGTACACCTCCCGTTCGTAGTCGATGAAGTGCTGCACAAAACCTGCTGCATCTTCGATACCGGCAGCGATAGCCAGATCATACAGGCTGGTCAGCTTCAGATTTGCCTGAGAAGCGATATCCCCATTGGTCAGAATATCTACGGCAGTGCTGTCACCGATCTTTTGGCCGCCGTTGATGACAATGGCGTGGGGGGTGTATTCCAGCATCAGATGCATGTCATGGGTGATCATCAGAATGGTCACGCCCTGATCATTGAGACTCTTGAGGAACTCCATGATCTCGGTGTAGTGGTGGTAATCCTGTCCGGCGGTAGGCTCGTCCAGAATGAGAATCTGGGGATCCATGACCAGAATGGAGGCGATGGTCACACGCTTTTTCTGGCCGAAGCTTAGCGCGGAGATGGGCCACTTTTTGAAGGGGGATAGGCCACAGATCTTTAGTGCCTTCTCTACTTTTTCAGCGATAACAGCTTCATCCATACCCCGCAGCCGCAGACCCAACGCCACTTCGTCGTAGATCATGGATTTGCAGATCATCTGGTTGGGGTTCTGCATCACATAGCCGATCTTCTGGGAGCGTTCCTTGATGGTCTGCCCCTTCAAGGATTCACCCCGGTACAGGATCTCGCCGGAGGACTCCGTCACAAATCCGCAGATAACCTTTGCCAGGGTACTCTTACCGGCACCGTTGGTGCCGACGATGCTGACCATTTCACCTTCCCGGATGGTGAAGCTGATGTCACGCAGGATCTCACGTTTCTTGGTGTACTGGAAACGCAGATTCTTCACTTCCAGGATCGGCGGCTTTTCCTCTGCCGCAGTGACGGGTACCTGGCTTGCGTTCCATGCAACCAGTTGATCCTTAACAGCTTCCAACTGTAATGTATCCAAACGACCGGCACCCATTTTGGGGGTAATCTCCACACCGGCATATTTCAGCGCTGTGGCATAGAGCGGTTCCCGGATACCAAGCTCAGGCAGAATGCCCTTGGCAATCAGTTCGTCGGGGGTCATATCCGCTACAATACGGCCTTCGGAGAATACGATGATCCGGTCCACGTTGCGGTACAGCACATCTTCTAACCGGTGTTCAATGATCACAACGGTTTTGTCATACTGCTTTTGGATCTTGTCAATGAGGTCGATGGCAGTTTTGCCGGTGGCGGGATCCAGATTAGCCAACGGCTCGTCAAAGAGCAGAACATCCACATCATTGACCATAACACCCGCGAAGGCGACCCGCTGCTTCTGACCACCGGAAAGCTCATAGGGGGAGGATTTCAAAAGCTTGCCCATGTCCACGATATCGGCTACCTGCTGAACGGTCTCGTGCATTTCCTTTTGGGCTTTGCAATCGTTTTCCAGCGCAAAGGCAATGTCTTCGCCCACGGTCAAACCCACGAACTGACCGTCGGAATCCTGCAGAACAGTACCCACATGGTGAGAAAGGGTGAAAATATCCGCGTCTTTGGTTTCCAGATCGGCCACCTTGACACTGCCGGTCATCTGCCCGCGGTAGGCAAAGGGAATCAAACCGTTGATGCAGTGACCCAGGGTGCTTTTTCCGCTGCCGGAGGGGCCGACAATCAATACCTTTTCGCCTTCGTAAATGGTCAGATTGATATCATGGAGTGTTGGTTCTGCCTGTGAGAAATATTGAAAAGTAAAGTCCTTAAATGCAATCAAAGGTTTCTTCATCCAATCACTCCTTATTCATAGATGACCCGTGGCGCCTTGCGGATTCGCAGCTTCCAGCCGTTGCCGGTGCCGATGTTGTAGGCCCGGGCAAAGCTGCCCTGATTGATAGCCACCGCCATGCAATCCAGACTGTTGACATACACCAAAGGCTCACCCACATACACATCGGCGAAGCTCTTGGCATAGACCAGAATATTTTTATATACAGTGCGGGTACCGTTCTCAATGCGGATCTCCACATGATTGCCATGGGTGACACCCAACTGCTCAAAGAGAGCGCGGGGGATATTTGTCCACAAACTGCCGAAGCGAACATCCAAAACATCAATGGTGCCATAGACACCGGCATTTTCAAATACCGCTTCTTCCACCGGCAGCTCAATGACACTTTCCACAGGCACTTCGGGTCCTACTTCCTGGAAGGAGATCACCCCGGATGCCAGCCTTGCGCCGGTGTAGGCATAAATATCCCGGCCGTGGAAGGTGTAGCTTTGACCGGAGCCTTTCAGCCGGTTGGTGGTTTCATCGATGATTCGGGCTTCGACAATACCACTCATGCGCTTGATATGGGTCAGTGTACCGTTGTCGGGGGTAATGATATAATGCCCGGTATTGGTTTTTACCGCAATGGAGCGGCGGGCGGAGCCAACACCTGGATCCACAACACTGACAAATACAGTGCCCTCGGGCCAATATGCCACGGTCTGGATCAAGCGGTAGGACGCTTCCCAGATATCATAGGGTGTGATCTCATGGGTCAGATTGGAGATCAGCAGCTTGGGATCCACCCCGTAGGCGACACCGTACATAGCACTGACAGCACCGTCAACATAGCCAAAATCGGATTGGAATACCAGAGGCTTGCGCATAATGGTAACGCCTTCTTTCTAAATTCTATGATATTGTATTATACACGTTTTCTTTCGTTCTTGCAACATAAAAAGCTGCAGCCATAGGACCAATGTCATTAAGTTAACGTTTATGTCATTCTGAGGAGGAGGAGCCGACGAAGAATCTCCTGTCTATCATTCTCTGGAGATCCTTCGTCGGCTCCGCCTCCTCAGGATGACATTCTTAACTTAATGACATTAGCCATAGGACTGCAGCTTTTGTGAATCTTAGATGTTGAGAAGCGCTACTGCCACATCATTGACGTTGGTGCCGGTAGGTCCGGTGACGACAAGGCCGCCGCACTTTTGCAGCGCGTGATAGGCATCGTTGTCCTTCAGTACCTGGAAGATATCGATGCCCTGGGAACGGAGTTCTGCCGCGGTTTCGTAGTCTACATAGCCGCCTGCCGCATCGGTGGGGCCGTCGGTACCGTCACTGCCCACACTGAACACAGCGGCACCGGGAATTCCGTCAATGCCGATGGCCGCAGCCAGTGCAAGCTCCTGATTTCTGCCGCCCTTGCCCTTGCCGGTCAAATGGACAACGGTTTCCCCACCGGCCAAAAAAGCCAGCTTTTTGCCGCCGGAGACATGGGATTTCAAAATGCTGGCAAGGAAGCTTCCGGCTTCTTTCGCCTGACAGCAAAGCTGATCGGTCAGCAGCACAGGCTCATAGCCTAAATCTTTACAAACGGCAGCGGCAGCGGCGCAAAGCTCTCTGACAGAGCCGTTGATCAAGGTGGTCACATTATCCAGTGCCTTCGGTGTCTCCTGAGACAGAAGCGCTTTTGCTTCTTCGGTCAGCTGCAGCCGATACTTTTCGGCTATGGCAACAGCCTGCACGCAGGTGGTACTGTCAGGACAGGCGGGGCCGGAGGCAATCATATCCAAAGGATCTCCCAGAATGTCCGAAAGGACAATGCTCAGCACCTGTGCAGGTTTACAAAGCTCTGCGAACCGTCCGCCCTTCACGGCGGAAAGCCGCTTGCGGATGGTGTTGATCTCCACAATGTCTGCGCCACAAGCCAGCAACTGAGAAGTAATATCCTGCAGCACAGGCCCGGAAACCAAAGGCTTTTCAAACAGGGCGCTGCCGCCGCCGGAAAGCAGAAACAGCACCGTATCATCCGGTTGCAGATCCGCAACCAGATCCAGTGCTTTTTGGGTCCCGGCAAAGGAATTTTCATCGGGAACCGGGTGACCTGCTTCACAGCAGGTGAAATTGGCAATGGGACCCATCACATGATCGTATTTGGTTACTACCACACCCTTTTCGATCCGGTCGCCCAAGCAATCGGAAGCAGCCTTAGCCATCTGCCATGCGGCCTTGCCGGCGGCAACTAACAATACACGGCCCGGAAAGCTCCGGCCGTCCAATGCTCTTCTCACTGCTTCGTCAGGCTGCACAGCCTGAATGGCAGCGGTGATAATGTGTTCTGCATGAGATCTGAGAATCTGATCCATATAAATCCCTCCTGGAGTATACTAACTATAACATTTTCTGGAAAACTGTGCAAGTGTATTTTCTGGGAAAACAAAAATACGCGCGTAAACGACAAAAAACTATTGACAAATGGATTCGGCGGCGGTAAAATCATAGAAACCGTTGAGGCGGAGGGGCGGCGGCAATGCTCTTTCAGAGAGTCCGGGGTGCTGGGATCCGGGCAGTAAGCATGCCGCAAGATGGGCCGCTGAGGGTGCAGTCAAAAGCGCAAGCTGAGTATTCTGCAACGCGTGGGCATGCGTCAGTTGCCGGGGATATGCTGGTATCCCGCAGAGAGCACGATTTTTTCGTGAATCAAGGTGGCATCGCGGATAAGTTTTTTATTCGTCCTTGACAGACAACCGGTTCTGTCGGGGGCTTTTTATTTCCCTTGACAGAGGTCAAGGGATTTTTATTTTAGGAGGAAACGATTATGAAAATGAACGGTGTGGATTTCGAAACTTATTTTAACAACTACCCCGATGATAACGGCTTCTTTGGCCGTTACGGCGGCTGTTATATTTCCCCGGAACTGAAGACCGCCATGGCGGAAATCACCGAAGCCTATTTTTCCATTGCCCAGTCCCGTAAGTTTATTGCGGAACTGCGGCGCATCCGTAAGGAATTCCAGGGCCGTCCCACTCCTATCTCCCATCTGGAGCGTCTTTCCGATGCCTTGGGCGGACGGGTACAGCTGTATGCCAAACGTGAAGACCTGAACCATTCCGGCGCTCACAAGCTGAACCACTGCATGGGCGAAGGCCTGCTGGCTTCCTACATGGGCAAGAAGAAGGTCATTGCTGAAACCGGTGCCGGCCAGCACGGTGTTGCCCTGGCAACCGCAGCTGCTTACTTCGGCCTGGAATGCGACATTTACATGGGCAGCGTGGATATTAAGAAGCAGGCTCCCAATGTGGCCCGTATGAAGATTCTGGGTGCCAATGTCATCGAAGTCACCCACGGTTTGCAGACCCTGAAGGAAGCGGTGGACGCTGCTTTCGATGCCTATGCCAGAGAGTATAAGGATGCCATTTATTGCATCGGCTCCGTCCTTGGCCCACATCCTTTCCCCATGATGGTTCGTGACTTCCAGAGTGTTGTGGGCATTGAGGCCAGAGAGCAGTTTATCGATATGACCGGTCATCTGCCCAGTGCTGTGGTTGCCTGTGTAGGCGGCGGCAGTAACGCGGCCGGTATGTTTGCCGGCTTCCTGAACGATCCTGTGGATATTTACGGTGTGGAGCCTCTGGGCCGTGGACCCAAGATGGGCGACCATGCCGCCAGCCTGAAGTACGGTACCGAGGGCATTATGCACGGCTTTAACTCCATCATGCTCAAGGATGAAAACGGCGATCCCGCTCCTGTGTACTCCGTGGCCAGCGGTCTGGACTATCCCTCTTCCGGTCCTGAACATGCCTTCCTGCAGGAGATTGGCCGTGTCAAGTACGATGTCATCGACGACGAAGAGACCATCGACGCGTTCTTTAAGCTGGCACGTATGGAGGGTATCATTCCCGCTATTGAAAGCGCCCACGCTGTTGCCTACGGTATGAAGCTGGCAAAAACGCTGAACAAGGGCAGTGTGCTGATCAATCTGTCCGGCCGCGGCGACAAGGATATGGATTACGTCATCGAAAACTACGGCATCCGCTGAGCTGATAGGCAAAATGAGTAAAACAGCGCTGTTTTTTGCACAAGAATCGTCTATTTCGCATATTGTATTCTGATGTAAAAAATGGTATCCTTTAACACAAATACATTTGTCTTTAACAGAAAGACAAAAACCGGAAACGGAGGCAATATTATGGCAAGAGTATACAATTTTTCCGCAGGTCCCGCTGTACTGCCTGAAAGTGTTCTGACGCAGGCGGCGGCAGAAATGCTGGACTATAACGGTACCGGTATGAGTGTTATGGAAATGAGTCACCGCAGCAAGGCTTATCAGCAGATCATTGACACTGCCGAGGCAGACCTGCGGGAGCTGATGGGGATTCCCTCCAATTACAAGGTACTGTTCCTCCAGGGCGGCGCATCCCAGCAGTTTGCCATGATCCCCATGAACCTGATGAAGAACAAGGTGGCGGATTATATCGTCACCGGTGTGTGGGCAAAAAAGGCTTGTGCCGAAGCTGCCATCTACGGTACCGCCAATGTGATCGCCAGCTCCGCTGACAAGACCTTCTCTTACATCCCCGATTGCAGCGACCTGCCCATCAGCCAGAATGCGGACTATGTCTATATCTGCCAGAACAACACCATTTATGGCACTGCCTTTAAGGAACTGCCCAATACCAAGGGTAAGGATCTGGTGGCGGACGTATCCTCCTGCTTCCTGTCCGAGCCGGTGGATGTAAATAAGTATGCGATGATTTACGGCGGTGTCCAGAAGAATATCGGTCCTGCCGGTGTGGTCATTGCCATTATCCGGGAAGACCTGATCACCGATGATGTGCTGCCCGGTACCCCCACCATGCTGAAATACAAGACCCATGCCGACAACGGTTCCATGTACAACACCCCGCCCGCATATGGCATTTATATTTGCGGTAAGGTGTTCCAGTGGCTGAAGGATATGGGTGGCCTGGAAGTCATGAAGCAGAGAAATGAACAGAAGGCTGCCGTTCTCTATGATTTTCTGGACGCTAGCCGACTGTTTAAGGGTACGGTTGTAAAGAAGGACCGTTCCCTCATGAACGTGCCCTTCATCACCGGCGATACCGAAATGGATGCCAGATTTGTCAAGGCAGCGGACGTAGCGGGCTTTGTGAATCTGAAGGGCCACCGCAGTGTCGGCGGTATGCGTGCCAGCATCTACAATGCGATGCCGTTGGAAGGCGTGGAAAAGCTTGTGGACTTTATGGCGAAGTTCGAAAAGGAGATCTAAGCTATGTATCAGGTACATTATCTGAATTCCATCTCCCCAAAGGGTACCGACCTGTGGACGGAGGACTATCAAAAAACCGATAATCTGGATAATGCGGATGCTGTGCTGGTCCGCAGCGCGGCCATGCATGATCTGGCTTTGCCGGAGAATCTGCTGGCCATTGCCCGTGCCGGTGCAGGTGTCAATAATATTCCTTTGCAGAAATGCGCGGAGGAAGGCATTGTTGTATTCAATACCCCCGGTGCCAATGCCAACAGCGTTATGGAACTGGCCCTGTGCGGCCTGCTGCTGAGCAGCCGTGATGTCATCGGCGGCATCAACTGGGTCAAGTCCATCAGCGATACGGCGGATATTGCCAAGCAGGTGGAAAAAGGTAAGTCCAAGTTTGCCGGCCACGAGATCGCAGGTAAGAGGCTGGGCGTTATCGGCCTGGGTGCCATTGGTGGTCCTCTGGCCAATGCGGCACGGCGTTTGGGTATGGAAGTCTACGGCTGTGACCCCTACATTTCCATTGACGCGGCATGGCACCTGGACCGCCATATCATCCATGCCAAGACCCGGGAAGAAATCTATGAAAAGTGCGACATCATCACACTGCATGTTCCTCTGCTGGATTCTACCCGCAAAATGATCAATGCGGAAGCTATCTCTAAGATGAAAGACGGGGCAATCCTGCTGAATTTTGCCCGCGACGCACTGGTAGATGACGATGCTTTGGAGGAAGCACTGAAGAGCGGTAAGATCCACCGCTATGTGACCGACTTCCCCAATGACCGTACGGCCAATATGGAAGGTGTTATCGCTATTCCACACCTGGGCGCTTCTACCGAGGAATCGGAAGATAACTGCGCCAAGATGGCAGTGCGGCAGGTGATGAATTATCTGGAAAACGGCAATATCATCAACTCTGTCAATTACCCCAACTGCGATATGGGTATTTGCACGAAAGCCGGCCGCATCACAATCATGCACCGCAATATCCCCAACTCCCTGAGCCAGTTCACTGCTGCAGTGGCAGCGGAGAATATCAACATCTCAGATTTGGTGAACCGCAGCCGTGGTGAGTATGCTTACACCATGCTGGATCTGGACCACCCCACACCCTCTGCGGTGATCGAAAAGCTCCAAAAGATCGACGGTGTTCTCCGGGTGCGTGTCATTCGCTAAGCCAAAAGCTGACGCACAGCATTGCGTCAGCTTTTTCTTTCTCAAAAAGTGGTTTTCTGTAAAGACTACATTGCAAAGTTTTGGTAGATATGCTAAAATATTCGCGATATGCTGATTTGCGTAGCAGAAAAGGTAAATGACATCATACAGGAGGAGACTATGAGATCCTATATTATTACCAAAAAGGACGAACAGCTGGATTGGGAGAAAGTTCCCGCTCTGGCTATTGATAATTGCCTGTGGGTAGCCGAAGCCGGTATTTCCACCAAGGCCCAGCTTTGCTATGACGCGGATGCCATCTATGTCCGTATGACCACAAAGGAGGCAGAAATCCGTGCCGTGGAGGAAGGACCCTTTGGCCAGCCCTGGGTGGATAGCTGCATGGAATTTTTCTTCTGCCCCAATCCCCATGACGGAACCTATCTGAACATTGAATTCAATCCCAACCGCTGCCTGTGCATGGGTGTTGGTCTGGGCCGGCCTGACCGGATTCGTCTGGTGATGAAGGGCGAGAATCCCTTGAATGCCGAAGTGACTATGACCGAGGACGGATGGCAGATTACATACCGGATCCCCGCAGACCTGATCCGCCGGTTTGTTCCCGGTTTCCAGGCGGAATCCGGTGCCATGATGCGCGGCAACTTCTACAAGTGCGGCGAGCTCACGCCCAAGGAACACTACTATTCCTGGAACCCCGTCGAGCTGCCCAAGCCGGACTTCCACTGCTCCGAGTATTTCGGAAAGCTTTACTTTGAATAATGATAATTCCCGCTGCGAAAAGCATGATGATCTTTGTGGAAAAATCGTGTAATGCAAGGGGCCGTCTCAAAATGAATGAGACGGCCCCGAAAACGAATATTTGTAAAATACCTAACTGTAGGGAACGGCCTGTGTGCCGTTCCTGTTTGCATATTTGAGGGTTGCTTCAAGGAATGACACATAGGTCATTCCCTACATATACATTTTGAGACAGCCCCTTTTTGGTTAATCATGCCGCTGATCGGTATTGGCATATGTCTCACAGAACCGGGCGGCGAAGGCCGGTTCCTGACCGCCTGCGTACAGGTGGGAAATGTCGCCAAAGGAACTCATACGGAAACAGGCGATCCCTTCCCGCCGTTCCTCTGTGACCAGTGTGGTAACAGAAGAGGGCGCGGCACAGGTGCCATGCCAGAGAACCATGGGAGAAACTCCCAGCAGATGGCTTAAAAGAACACACTCCAGGCCAAAATGACAGAACAAAACAATGGTATCTTCATTGGGTTGTTCCGCCCGGTACAGGTTGCCCTGCCGCACATAACCGTGTTCGGCAAGCAGCGCATCCAGACCACTGCAAACAGCATGGTAAACATCTGCTGTGTTGGAATTTTGAAACACAGGAACTTCCCACCACTGCTCCCGGTCATAGAACCGGGGCTCCAGTGCCCAATCCTGGGGCAGCCAATCCCAGCAGATTGTCGGGGTCTCCATGTCGGGACGATGAATGGATGCGGGGAATTCACGCAGCCAGCTCTTTTCTTCGGCGGTGCGGCCCATCCGCTGCAGGGTCAAAGACGCGGTATCCTTGGCCCGTCCCAAAGGCGAAACATAGAAAGCCTTCACATCCAGCTTGCAGATACGCTCTGCCAGAAGTGCCGCTTCTTTCCAGCCGGCAGGGGTGAGAGAATCAATGGAATAGTCCGGGTCGCCGTGACGAATGATCAACAGTTTCAATGAGTTTTCTCCTTTAACAGTGTTTCAAAATAGCATCAACAATCACACTGTTGTCGCCGATCATGCCATGGGGATGGTGCCCCCGGGAATTGACTGCGATGGTGGTCAGAAGACCGCTGCCCCTGTAGAGTTCTTCCAGAAGCTTGCCGTTTTCTTCATAGAGAACGGTGTGATCTTCCTTGCCGTATACCAAAATAATAGGGACTCTATGGGCCAGCAATGCTTCAGCGAAGCAGATGGGATGCTCCTGGCTGCCGGGAAGCTGATACCGCTTGATGCCGCCGTAAACAGGGGAAAACTCCTCTTCCCAGATGGTTTCGTAATAGGGAACACCGAATTTGCCCGGGATGCTGCAGAAGCTGATCACCGGAGCATCGATGTACATACACTGGATCAGCTCGGGGTACATACCGCCAAATTTGACCGCATAACCGCCGCCGCAGCTCATGCCCACGGGAACGCATTTGGGATTCAGGTTGTACTGCTCGGATACGAACCGCACAAATCGGGCTTTGGCATCGCACTCTTCCCGGGTCATCCAGCGATTTTTATTCTTGACATAAGCCACATGGAAACCCTGCTCCAAAAGCCGTACTTCAATATCGGGAAATGCGTCCCAGTATTCTGTTTTCAGTGCCCAGGGGGCGCCGGAACGTGCTTCCTTGGGAAATACGATGATAGCTTCCCGGTCTTCAAAGGTGAAGCGGGTCATTTCGAATCCGTGCCAGAGTTCTGCGTTCATTTTTGTTTCTCCTTTCACAGTGAAAGATATCAGATGCGGCAATTATAGCACAGACGGTATGGAAATGCAAGACGATGTACGGCTTCTGCAGGCTTGTATAACAGACAATTTGCTGATATAATCAACAAAACAGCAGCAGGAGGATGGCTATGGAAATTAGAAAAGCGATGCCCGGCGATTTGGATGAGATCATGGAGATCTATGCCGGAGCCAGGGATTTTATGGCGCAGACCGGTAATCCCCACCAGTGGGGAGATCGTGGCTGGCCGCCCAAGTGGCTGATTGAGCAGGACATCAAGGCGGAAAAATGCTATGTGTGCCAGGACGGAGAATCCTTGGCGGCTGTATTTTTTTATGACTACGGCGAACATATCGATCCCAGCTATGCGGTGATCGATGGCGGTTGGCTTCAGGACAGTCCCTATGGTGTAGTTCACCGGATCGCGGCACGCAAGGGAAGGGGAGCCGGAAAGCTGTGTATTCAGTGGGCATTCAATCGGTGCGGCCACCTGCGTATCGATACCCACGAGGATAATCTGGTCATGCAGACTGTACTGAAGCGGCTGGGATTTGTGTATTGCGGCGTGATCTATATTGAGGACAATCATGCTCCCAGATTGGCCTATGAAAAAATATAAAAAAGGATTGCGTTTTCCTTGCGTGTGTGCTATACTGAGTTCAACAATTAAATGATTGTTTAATCTTGAAATCGAAAGAGGTAACAAGGATGAAGAAAACCTACAAGATCGAAGTGGATTGTGCCCATTGCGCCGCCAAGATGGAAGAAGCCGCTAAGAAGACCCGGGGCATAGAGGACGCGGTGGTAAACTTCATGACCCAGAAGATGATCGTTACCTTTGAAGAGGGTGCCGATGTAAAGACCACTATGGAGGCAGTTTATAAAAACTGCAAGGTGATCGAGGACGATTGCGTAATTTATCTGTAATGGGCGAAAGCAGGGCAAGTGCCCTGCTTTTTCTGTAAGGAGGCAGTTTTATGACAAAAAAGCAAAGAAAAATGCTGATTCGTATCCTTGTGGCAGCAGCAATGATGCTTTTGCTGCACTTTGTACCGGTGAAGGGCATGCTTCGTTTTGTGCTGTACTTGATTCCTTATCTGGTGGTAGGCCATGATATCCTTCGCAAAGCTTGGAAGGGAATCCGCAATAAACAGGTATTTGACGAAAACTTTCTGATGGCAGTAGCTACCGTTGGTGCTATGGTTATCGGTGTTACCCAAAGCGGCGATTATGTGGAAGCCATTGCTGTCATGCTGTTTTACCAGACCGGTGAGCTGTTCCAAAGCTATGCGGTAGGCAGAAGCCGCAGAAATATCAGCCAGCTCATGGACATTCGCCCAGATTATGCCAATATCGAGGTAAACGGTGTCTTAGAGCGTGTTGATCCGGATGAAGTAATGCCGGGCAACATCATTGTCGTTCAGCCCAGTGAGAAAATTCCCATCGACGGCATTGTGGAGGCCGGAAGCGCAAGCCTCAATACCAGCGCACTGACAGGAGAGAGCATTCCCAGAGATGTTTGTGTAGGCAGCGAAGTAATCAGCGGCTGTGTCAACATGAGCGGTCTGCTGAAAATCCGCACAACCAGAGAATTCGGAGAATCTACCGTTTCCAAGATTTTGGATCTGGTGGAAAATGCCAGCTCCCGGAAATCAAAATCGGAAGCCTTTATTTCCCGGTTTGCCAAGGTCTATACCCCTGCGGTATGCTACAGCGCCCTGGCATTGGCCCTGCTGCCGCCGGTGATCAGTATGCTTGTGGGCGATCCAGGCAACTGGAGCCGGTGGCTCTACCGGGCTTTGAGCTTTTTGGTTGCCAGCTGTCCCTGCGCTCTGGTCATCAGTATTCCGCTGACCTTTTTTGCCGGTATCGGCGGTGCCAGCAAGGAGGGTATTCTGGTGAAGGGTTCCAACTATCTGGAAGCCCTGGCGCAAACCACTTGTGTGGTAATGGATAAAACCGGCACACTGACAAAAGGAACTTTTGCCGTGACGGAAATCCACCCAAGCGGCATTGCGCAGGAAGATATCATTGAATATGCGGCATTGGCGGAAAGTGCTTCCTCCCATCCCATCAGCAAAAGTCTGCGGCAGGCATACGGAAAAGACATTGACCGCGGCCGGGTAACGGGTATCCGGGAACTGGCGGGCAGGGGTGTCACGGCTATAGTGGACGGAATCCCTGTAGCTGCCGGAAACGGGAAGCTGATGCGGGAAATGGGCATTGAGATCGACAGTGCGGTGGCTTACGGCACTGTTGTTCATGTTGCGGTCAATGGCCTGTATGGCGGCTGTATTGTAATTGCGGATACCTTGAAAGATCATGCACAAAAGGCCGTGGCCACGCTCCGCTCCACCGGTGTAAAGCAAACAGTGATGCTCACCGGTGATGCCAAAGCAGTGGCGGAGCGGACCGCAAAGTCGCTGGGGATCGATTTGGTACGAAGTGAGCTGCTGCCGGGGGATAAGGTGGCGGAAGTGGAAAAGCTGCTCGGTACAATGCCGAAGCGCCAAAAGCTGGCTTTCGTAGGCGACGGCATCAACGACGCACCGGTACTGTCCAGGGCGGATATCGGTATTGCTATGGGAGCCATGGGTTCCGATGCGGCCATCGAAGCAGCAGATGTGGTACTGATGGACGATGATCCCATGAAGCTGCCAAAGGCGATTAAAATCTCCCGCAAATGCATGTCCATTGTGTATCAAAACATTGTCTTTGCCATCGGCATCAAAGTGCTGGCCTTGGTGCTTGTGGCGCTGGGCAGCGCCAACATGTGGCTTGCTATCTTTGCGGATGTGGGCGTTATGGTGCTGGCCGTGCTGAATGCCATCCGGGCGCTGTTTGTCAAAAAATTATGATTTGAATTTGTTTCTGACATGTTATATAATCGAAGGATGGAGGGGATACCATGGAAAATAATAAACTGCCTCATGACCACGGACAGTACATAGAGCAGCTGAACCATATGCCCGATGCCGATAAATTCTCTACCGCTGCGGAACTGTTTAAGCTGTTGGGTGACAGCAGCAGAATCCGTATTTTCTGGCTGCTGTGTCACTGCGAGGAATGCGTGATCAACCTCTCTGCCATGGTACAGATGAGCAGTCCCGCGGTTTCCCACCATTTGAAGCTTCTGCGGGCCATGGGCCTTGTAGTCAGCCGCAGAGACGGCAAGGAAGTGTACTACAAGGCAGCCAATACGGAACTGTCCCACCAACTGCATCATATGATCGAAAAGATGGTGGAGGTCACTTGTCCCGGCACCAATAGCAAAAAGGAGTGAATTCCCATGGAGGAAACAAGAAAAACAGATATGGGTACCGGCAGTGTGAAAAAGCTGATGTTAAAAATGGCGGTGCCTGCTCTGGTTGGGCAGATCGTGAATCTGCTGTATAATGTCGTTGACCGGATATACATCGGCCATATCCCGGAAATTGGCGGTGCTGCCCTGACAGGCGTGGGTCTGTTTACACCGATTTTGATGCTGATTACCGCATTTGCCATGCTGGCAGGCTCCGGTGGCGCACCCCGGGCGGCAATTGCCATGGGCCGTGGCGAAAAGGAAAAGGCAGAAAAAATCATGGCAAACTGCTTCGCGGTTTTGCTGATTCTGGCTGTGATACTCACAGCGGCACTGTACTTTGCGGCCCCCTGGCTGCTGCGGTTGTTCGGCGCCAGTGACGCGACACTGCCTTACGCACTGACCTATGGACGCATCTATATTCTGGGCAGTGTGTTCGTTCTGATCGTTCTGGGTATGAATACCTTTATTACGACCCAGGGCTTTGCGCAATTCAGTATGCTGACAACAGTAATCGGCGCGATTGTAAACATTATTCTCGACCCCGTTTTCATCTTTGCCTTTGATATGGGTGTTGCCGGTGCTGCCATTGCCACTGTGATCAGCCAGACGGTCAGCGCCCTTTGGATTTTGCGGTTCTTAACGGGAAAAAAGACGATTTTGAAGCTGCGCATGCCCAATATGAAGCTGGAATCCGGTGTGATCCTGCCGTGTCTGGGACTTGGCATTTCCAGCTTTGTGATGATCTCCACAGAGAGCGTTCTTTCCGTCAGCTTTACCTCCAGCCTTGCCCGGTTTGGCGGTGATGTGGCTGTGGGTGCCATGACAGTGCTGACTTCCATCAATCAGCTGATTACCATGCCACTGATGGGTATTTGTCAGGGCGGCCAGCCGCTGATCAGCTATAACTACGGCGCGAGAAAGCTGGACCGTGTGAAGGAAGCCTTTTTCTGCCAGTTTGGTGTGTGCGTTGCCTATACGGTTTTGTTCTGGCTGGCAATGATGCTGATTCCCAACGGATTTGCCGGTATTTTTACCAGCGACACGGCCTTGGTAAGCTACACCGCATGGGCACTGCGGATCTTTCTGGCCTGCGGTTTCTCTGTCGGTTTCCAGATCTCCTGTCAGCAGGCATTTATGGCCTTGGGACAGGCAAAAATCAGCCTGTTTATGGCCTGCCTGCGGAAGCTGATCCTGTTGATCCCTCTGATCTTTATTTTGCCGAATTTCTTCCGGAATCAGGCCATGGCGGTATTTCTGGCAGAACCGGTCAGTGATTTTATTGCCGCTTCTGCAACAACAACTGCCTTCTTCATCTTCTTCAGTAAGCTGATGAAACAGGAAAGGCAACTCAGTTGAAAAAAGAATATTATCATAAAAAGGATGCAGCAGAGTAACCACTTCCTCATTTTCTGGTATATACCAAAGATAAATGAAAAGCTACAGCCACGGAGTTTCCTCTGTGGCTGAAACAGTAAATTATGAGAGTACCCGCTGCCGCTGTTTGCGGAGCGCATAAAAGAAATATGCGCCGCACAGGATGATCTGTACCAGCGTGGAAGCAGGCGTTGCCAAACCGATACGGAAAAGGGTTGCAGTAGCTTGGCGGCTGACAAACCAGCTAACAGGCAGACGGACGCCAAAGGCACCAATGATACCCTGGAGCATGACAAATATAGTAGCCCCTGTGCCATTGAAGTAGCCGATGAAGCAGAACAGGAAGGCGGTCAGCAGACAGTCAATGGCGTAGGCCTTCAGGTATTCCGCAGCGGCGGCGATAACAGGTGCATCTTTGGCAAACATACCTGCCAAGATATCGCCGTGGAAGAAGGTAAAATATCCCATAACAGCGCCTACAACGAGAGAAGATGCGATGCCGCAGAGCAGGGCCTTTCTTGCACGCTCAGGTTTTCCGGCCCCCATATTCTGTGCCACAAATGCGGACATGGCCTGCATATAGGCGGAAGGCACCAGCATCACGAAGCCGCAGAGTTTTTCTGCAACACCCACACCGGCAGAAATGGTTAATCCCAGGCCGTTAACGATGGCGGTGATGGCCAGGAAGGAGATGCTTACCAGCAGTTCCTGCAAAGCAATTGGAACACCAAGAAACAAGGTCTGCTTGATATAGTCTGCTTTGGGTCGGATATCCTTGACCCGGAATGTAAAGGGCAGATCCTTTCTGCAGATGATCACCAGAGACAGCACCACACTGACCGCCTGAGCGAATACGGTGGCAATGGCTGCACCTGCGGTACCCATGTGGAATCCGGCCACCAGCACCAGATCGCCGATGATATTCAGCACACAGGCGATGGCAACGGTCACCAGCGGCATGGTGGAGTCACCGATGCCACGGAAGATACTGCCCACCAGATTGTAGGCCACAATAAACACCGTGCCAGCGGAGCAAATCTTGATATAGTCAACTGTTTTGTCAAAAGCCTCTGCCGGGGCGTGCATCAGTTGCGCCAGAGCAGGGCTGGCGCAAACCATGGCAACGGACAACACTACGGCAATCACGGCGAACAACCAAATACCGCTGCCGATGATCTTGCCTGCCTCTTCTTTGAGGTCCTCACCAATCTTCCGGCCTACAAGGATCGTCAGGCCCATGGCAAGGCCTGTGATGACTACGGTAACGGTCTGCATGACCAGAGAACCGGTGGAAACAGCGGAAACGTCTGCCGATGTTCCGAACTGGCCCACAACCAGCAAGTCGACGGCACCGTACATAGTCTGTAAAAACAGCGCCAGCAGTACCGGCAGTGCAAAGCGAATCAGAGGTGAGAAAATCTTACCTTCTGTGAAATTTTGTGTCTGTTTCATAAAACCTCCAAACATGTAAAAAAGCTGGATAAGAACCGGGCGACACCCGACATCTTATCCAGCTTCGTAGTTGCGACTACAAGCCCTCCGATGAGCAGTTTTATTATAGCAGAATATAAGTGAAAATCAAGAGGTTGTAAAAGCTTAGATTTCCATAATGGTATCTTCAAACTCCCGATACTGGGTATGCAGGAGCAGAGGTTCTGCATTGTCAGTAGGATAGCCGATGGGAAGCAATGCGGAAACGGTGACATTCTCAGGAAGATTTAGAACTTCAGAAACTGCCTGTGCATTGAAGTAACCCACCCAGCAGGAGCCGATTCCTAATTCAAAAGCCTGCAGCATCATATGGGTGCAAACAATAGTTGCGTCGGTTTCGCCGGATTCGTAACCGGGCATCAGCTTGTTTTTCCAGTCCCGGGTGCGATCATAGCACACTACCAGAATCACCGGGGCATCAAAGGTGCAGCGGCAGACAGATGCCAGCTTCTTTCTGGACTCCTCACTCTTGGCAACATAGATTTTCTGAGGCTGATTGTTACAGGCGGTGGGGGCGATCCGTCCTGCTTCCAGAATCAGATTCATCTTCTCCTCTTCAATGGGCAGATTCTTGAAGGATCGAACGGAATAACGGGCCTTGGCAAGTTCCTGAAATGTCATAGGGGTGACCTCCTAAGATTTTTAATTATTATAGCATGGGTGCAATTAAAAAGCTACACAGTTATATATTGACAAACATCAATCTATCCGCTATTATATCGATGAACATCGATGGGAGGCGACTCAATGGAACTCACCGAAAAGAAAATGGCACTGATTTTCAAGGCTTTGTGTGACGAGAACCGGATTCGAATCATGAAGCTGCTCCGCACCGGAGAGAAATGTGCCTGTAAGCTGTTGGAAGAATTGAACATCAGTCAGCCCACCTTGTCCCATCACATGAAGATTCTCTGTGATTCCGGTATTGTGGTAGGCCGTAAGGAAGGTAAGTGGATGCACTACTCCATCTGTGCCGAGGGAAGTCAGATTGCAAGGGAGTGTCTGAATGATCTGACCACCATCAACTGTACCTGCGAAACCAAGTCGTGCTGCGAAAAGTAAGCCAGCTTTTCCATGCACGGCTTACCTCAAAGAGTATATATTGATATATGTAAATATTACGATATTTTAAAGGGGCATTTTTATGGAAGTGTTGAAAACCACCTGGGATTTCTTTCAGAACGAAGTCCTCGGTATGAAATGGCTGAACCGACTGATTGGCAGCATCGTGGAGGCTGTGGGGATTGACCAGTCGAGCCGTGTTGGCGGCAGTATTCAGTTTTTCTTCTACGATGTAATCAAAATCATGGTTCTCCTGGGATTTTTGATTTTGATGATTTCTTATATCCAAAGCTATTTCCCTCCGGAACGGACAAAGCGGATTCTTGGCAGATTCCATGGCATCGGAGCAAACTGCATTGCCGCCTTGCTTGGTACGGTGACGCCGTTCTGCTCCTGCTCTTCCATCCCTCTGTTCATCGGCTTTACCAGCGCAGGACTGCCCTTGGGTGTGACCTTCTCTTTCTTGATTTCCTCTCCTATGGTTGACCTTGGCAGTTTGGTCCTGCTTATGAGTATCTTCGGATGGAAGGTTGCTGTTGTCTATGTTCTGCTGGGGCTGGTTGTTGCCGTGATCGGTGGCACTATGATTGAGAAGTTCCATCTGGAAGATCAGGTGGAAGAATACATCCGCAAGGGCAAAGCAATCGACGTTCCCCAGGAAGAACTGCACTTTGCCGACCGCATGAAGCTTGCCTGGGAACAGGTGGTATCCACCGCTAAGAAAGTGTTCCCCTATGTGCTGGTGGGTGTGGGCATCGGTGCCATCATCCACAACTGGATCCCCGAAGAGTTAATCGTGAAGCTGCTGGGCGGTGACAATCCCTTCGGTGTGATCATCGCAACGATTGCTGGTGTTCCTATGTATGCGGACATCTTCGGCACCATTCCCATTGCGGAAGCCTTGCTGGCCAAGGGTGCGCTGCTGGGTGTAGTCCTAAGCTTTATGATGGGTGTTACCACGCTGAGCCTGCCCTCTATGATTATGCTCCGCAAGGCTGTGAAGCCGAAGCTGCTGGGCATCTTCGTAGCGATCTGCACCGTGGGCATCATCATTGTTGGTTATTTCTTTAACGCAATTCAAGGATTTATTATTTAATGGAGGTATCATTATGGCACTGTTCAATTTTGGTAAGAAGAAAGAAGAAAAGCAGGCACCTGCTTGTACCTGTAACTGCGGTTGCCCCACCGGCGAAGCAACGGAAGTGGTCAACACTTGCTGCGGTGAAGCGGTTGACGGAATCTGCTGCATCAAGGTTCTGGGTTCCGGCTGCAAGAGCTGCCATGCCCTGCTGGAAGCAACCAAGGAAGCTGTCAAGAACATGGGGCTTAGCATCGAGGTCGAGTATGTGACCGACATGGAGAAGATCATGGAGTACGGCGTTATGAGTATGCCAGCCTTGGTGGTCAATGAAAATGTGGTTTCCATGGGCAAGGTTCTGAAAGCTGCCGAGGTAGAAAAGTTGCTGCACAAACTGGGGTTCTGATATGAAAAAAGTTGCCTTCATTTGCGTCCACAATTCCTGTCGTAGCCAGATTGCAGAGGCGCTGGCCAAGAAGCTGGCGGGTGATGTGTTTGAAAGCTACTCTGCCGGTACGGAAACAAAGCCCGAGATCAACCAGGACGCCGTCCGGCTGATGAAAGAGGTTCATGGCATCGATATGGAAGCGACCCAGTACAGCAAGCTCCTGTCCGAGATCCCAGAAGTGGATGTGGTCATTACTATGGGTTGCAATGTCCAGTGCCCATTTCTTCCTTGCTCCCATCGGGAGGACTGGGGGCTGGAAGATCCCACGGGAAAGAGCGACGAGTTTTTCCTCAAGACTATCCAGTTGATTGAGGAGAAAATGTTGGATCTGCGAGAACGAATAAAATAAAATGTCCCGGAATTGGTTTACCAATTCCGGGCATTCTTATGATGTTTGCAGTTGTCGTTCCTCCATCCGCTTCCAGCTCACAAATCCATACAGATCATTGACCAGGAACATGACAAAGCAGATGATAACGGAAAGATAGCTGATATTCTCCACAGCAGCCAGCGTCCACAGGAGAATCAGCACCACATCGTTGGCGGCATAGGCCAGAGCGAAGTGGGGGCTTCGGCGGAAGGTCAGGTATACCGCGATGAAGCTGGTGGCCACGGACAATGTGCTGGGGATAATATTTGCCGTATTGAAATGCTCCAGGATAAAGTAGAACCCCAGCGTTACCACAGCTGTTGCCAAATACATGAGCGAATACTCCCATTTGCCGATCCGGTTTACAGCCACCTCTGCCCGATTCCCACCGAAGGGATTACGCAGCCAGCTGATGAGTGCAAATAGGGCCATCGGAGCCGTCATGCCGAGGTATGTGATCATCTCACCAAAGTAAGAAAAGGTATAGGAAATCAGACCGTAAAGCAGACTGAATACGATCATCAGAGCCTGTCCGATAGGATTGCCCTTGGCGTTGAAAATTAAGGATGTGGTGCCGATCAAAGATGCGGCCAGCGTCATGAAATTCACCCGGTCGAAGAGGAAAAAGGATATCAGAATCAATCCGGCGGAGCCGCCCCACAAGGTCAGCTCGCCTCTGGAAAAATAAGTAGTCAGTTTCTTCATAAGCCCTCCAAAACATAAAAAATAAGCCCTCGCTCACACATCTTCTAAGACCTAACGATGTGCAAACAAGCGCTTTCGCTCACTACCCGGTGGCAGTACAATATTCTTATGAGATTGTATGGGAAGAATGGGAAAATGTCAAGAAAAAATCACGGGTCGTGGGCGGTGATTCCGCTGACGAACCCCGGGAAACGTGAAATTTCCCGGGGCTATTGTCAAGCTGTTCCGTTTACTCATGCCTGAGTAAACGCATAAACGATCACTGCAATGATAACGGAGAGAATGACCAACCGGGAAACACCATACGGCACAATCATCTTTTTTGCTTCAAACCGTTTGTATTTTGGCTTGGATAGAATCCCAAGAACGATGTAACCGATGGCTCCGGTCATACTTACAATGTACAAATATGGAACCTGTGTGAAATAGTAAATCACAGAACAAAGCGTTGCGGCAGCGAGGCAGACTACTGCATACCAGTAGAATTTCCGGCTCCACGCTTCGTCAAGCAGCCGTTTGTTTTCGATATCAGCATCGGATATCTTCAGTGTCGAGTGTCCCATGATTTGCTGAATGGAGAACGCATCGCCGCCGCAATCCACCAAATACTTGCGAGCGAAAGTGTGTCTGAACGCATGGATCGAAGTCCGTTCCACGCCTCTGCTGTTGTTGTATTTCACGATGGCGAGCCTCAGGGCGTTCTCAGTCAGGAAGCCGCCGAATTCATTACAGAACAGATAGTCAGCAGCCTCGCCCTCACGAACAGTCATGTAATCACGCAGGATCGACACCATGGCAGTGCAGAGGGGAATGACTTGAATCTTGCCGTTCTTCGTATGTCTGAGAACAATCTGTCTTCGGCTCAGGTCTACATCCTGATTCTGAATGTTACGAACTGTGGCAGCCCGACAACCACTGTTCAGAAGGAAGTTCACGATGACCCAATTACGATACTCGCAGAACTTACAATCGGCTTCAGGCTTCTTCAAGAGCGTCAGGAGTTCATCATCAGTGTAAACTTCTTTGACTGTTTCCGCTGCCTTATAGATTTTTAGATTAGTTTTTGTGTAGCCCTCTTCGTTGCACCAAGAGAGGAAGCATTTCAGAGTGCGAGTGTAGCTGTTGATCGAACTGTCAGACAGCCCTTCCTTTCGCATCTGAAGAATCATGTTGTCGAGGCCTGTCGAACTTAGTCGATTGATGAGGAGGGACCCATCAAGTCTTTTGGAAATTGCGTGAAAATGTTGTTTGTAAGTTGCTATGGTTTTGTCTTTGACACCTCTGGCTGTGACTGCTGAAATGTAAACTTCAAAAACTTGTACGAAAGTTGCCTTTTGGGAGTTTCTCATTGTGATACGAGCCATGAAATTCCACCTCTTGAATACTTGATTTTTAGGTGAAATACAAGAGGTCTAAAAGGCAGTCTTGAATGCGTCTTGAACATGACCACAACAACTTTATATGCGGAAAATAAAGAAAAAGTCGTGAAATCGAGTAGATTTCACGACTTTTGGTGGAAATAAGCGGGATCGAACCGCTGACCTCTTGAATGCCATCCCGCCTCTCGTTGTATACTCGGTGGTTAAAATTGCATACAATAGACATAATGGACATAATAGAATGAATAAAATTCCATAATATACAAATCGGTACATAGTGTTCTGCAACAATTAGTGGTCAAATATGTGTCAAAAAAAGTTCCGCAAAAATTTAATTTGTTCCGCACCCATTTTTAGACCACAAAAAATTTAAAGAAATGGAGCATATTATGAACTTCTGTACTGTCAAAGAAACAGCCGAAAGATGGGGTGTTTCTGAACGATTTGTTCGCAAACTTTGCAAGGAAGGGCGCATTGAAAATGTGGTCCGAGATGAGGATACTTGGCTGATCCCGTCTGGCATTGAAAAGCCCGGTCGCAAGAAATATGAGAAGAAGCCTCCGCTTGATGTAGATCTGTCAGATTACGCTAAGCGTATCGTTCGGCAGCGGATCAAGAACAATCACTATGGCATCTATGAGTACATCCAGCTAAACCTAACCTACTCTTCCAACCGTATGGCAAGCAATCGACTAACAAGAAATGAGGTCGAGGAGATCTATCGAACCAATAAGATCACAACCACTTTTGAACCGGCGAAGGTGGATGACATCATCGAGACAGTCAATCATTTCGCGGCTGTCCGATATGTGATTGATAACATCACTGCACCGATGACTGCAACGTTTATCAAGCAGCTGCACCACATTCTTACATATGGCAACTATGCCGATCGGAAAGAAAAGATCCGTCCCGGAGAGTATCGCGTCTCCAAAACGGATGTGGGTATACCGGCAAAGGAAATCACACCGGCAGTGGCTGCATTGATCAGAGAGTACGAGAAGGGTCTAATAACCCTTGATCGTATCTTGGACTTCCACGTACACTTCGAACGGATTCGCCCCTTTGAGGACTACAACGGCCGTCTGGGCAGGCTGATAATGCTAAAAGAATGCCTGCGCCATGAGATTGACCCGTTTATCATCGATGATAAACGTCGCAGCATTTACCTAAGAGGCATCTTGAGCTGGGATGATGACCCAAAGATCCTCACAGGGCTGGCAGAAGGCGCTCAAGTCCGCCTCCGTGGCAAGTGGGATCTTTTCCGCCTCATGGAATACTGCCGCCCACCCTCCGGCCGCGGCGCTAGATAAGGAAATAGGGCAGCCCAAACGGGCTGCCCTGCATTTGCGGTGAATGTTAGCGTGATTGCTTAGTGGTTTTGATTGTGAGCGTTTTTAAAAATTCTCTGGTTAGATATTCGGTGCGATTATCATAGAGGTCGTTCCACATATCATTTTCGCTTGTTCGAAGACTAACAGCTATCTTAATCCGTTCAATGCTTTCATCCTTGATGCTATCAATAATAGCATCACGGTAATGCGAAAAAGATGCATCTTTGCAACAATAGGATCCAACTGTTGTAAACAGGGTGAGCATAAACATTTGTGTCTTTTTGGAAATATCCATCTTCTTTGCCAAATAGAACAATTCGGAAGCGCGTTCGATAAGGTATGTAGTATGTCCTTGTGATGCAAGCTTAAGATTGTAGATAATCAACCATCCGAGCGAATTAGATACTTTACGCAGGCCTTCTTCAAAATTGTTCTCTATACACTCTGTGCCAATATTGAAAAGAGTTCTGTAAAGGAATTTCCGTTGTTCTGCGTTGGAGATGACAAAATAGTACTCTTCTCCTTCAGACATAAACGAGAAAAGCGACTCAATAGACAAAATTGTAAGTTTTTCATTATCCCGCCGTGTGCCCGAGGGAGATTTGGCTACACGAGAGATGATATATTTACCCAAATCAAACGATATTGCTCTTTTCTTATCCATCTCTTCCAGGGTTTGCTGGAAGAGATCAAATGACAGTTCAAAAAACTGCTGATTCACCAAGACAATTGTCTTGTTAAGCAACCAGAAAAATATGGACAACAATTTTTTCTGAATTTCTTTTTGCTGCTGTGATGTTTTAGCAAGTGCCTCTTGCAGCTCCTTTAGCAATGTATAAAACGGAGGAAGATAATCCTTTACGATGCAATGGTGAAGCAGCTTTTTTATCGAGTCAATAGTTTCATCTACAAGTTCTTGGGAACAATCTTGCTTTTCTATTCTCTTGTAGAAATTAGGGAGTACAAGATAACCGTTATAATCTTTGTTCAGACCAATTGCTTCAATGAGGGCATCGATGTGATGGTCATATAATTTTCTTTGATGTTCGGCATCATTATTATTTGTACCGGAGAGTTCTTTAACGGTAAACAATTTAAACTCCAACAGAGACGCATCTTCTTGCGAGCGAATATTCTTAGTAAGAATGATTTCTACCAATTCGAGTGCTCGTGTAGGATCTTCTTTTACTAAAGTGCCGAACAAGGATGAGTAGAAGGCTTTGACCTCATTAAAGCCACCTCTCTCTATGTATTTTGCTTCCGTAAACTCTTTCAGCTTCTCAAAGAAAACCTTGTAAAAACTGTCATTCTTATTTTTTACACACATTTCTAAAAGCTGAACAAGAAGCATAACATAATTTTGTATGTTGTTCTTATTAAAAATGTAAATGTATGCAAAAGTAAGCGATTCGATTTTGTCGAGCGAATAATCAATCCATTCAGCTTTGTCTTCTTCAATCAGCTTTCTGAAAAGTCGATAGTATATTCCGTATAGCTTGTATGTAAAAGAGATATTCTCTTCTCTTTGCATCTTAAATACAAAACTGCTGAATTCCTTGAAATATACCTTGTACCATTCATATTGCTTTTTTTCAATACAATATGTCAGATTTTCCTCTTGCTCATCCAACAGAACCCTGATTAGTAATTCGGATTGGCAGTTCTTACACAGGTCTAACTCTTTGATGTTAAAATCAACCACATTATTGAAGGATTTCTCTACTTTTTCAACACCGAGTTCATCCGAAAGCTTAATGAGATTGCCCAGATAATCTCTGAAGGTTTTTCCTGTTTGCTCAACAATGGTTTGCGCCGTATAGTATTCTTCTTTCGCTAGACTTTCACCAAGAATAAACTTAATTTCTCGCAAAAACTTTGGATCAATAATCCCGGTATGAGCATTAAAGGAATTGGATACTTTCTTAAAATAGCGGCTTACATATGAGCTGACCATAAGGGTTTGATATGCTTTGAAAACATCGATAAAGATAACAAGGATCGTTGAAAGAGAGGCGGCTAAAAAGATAATGGAACCGAAGAAACCATAATCAAAGAATACGAGGATTCCACCGTATACAATGTCATATACGATTAATATGAAATTGTTCCGCATATGAGGAAGGCTCTCACGAATCAAGGATTCTAAAGGGAATCTATCTTTGTACAATTCCATAAACAGCAGGTAACCAGTAATCCAAATACCTGCAATTATAGCGATTATTGATTGCGCGAATTCCGCAACCTTAGCAATGCCTAAAACCTCAATTGGGAAAAGATGATCAAAAAGAAAAGCGAATAAACCAATAAATAAAATTGCATATAGAACGATGTTATGATTGCTTTTTTCTTTGGTAACCGTTTCTTTATTTTTCACGGTCAAAACCCCTTTCTTGGCGTACGAAAGTAAAATATGAAATCTGTCGGGAGTTATTTAATATCTTGCTCCAGTCCAGCAAAGAATTCATCATAGGAACACTTGTAGATCTTACGCAATTCAATGATTACGCTCGCACGGATATTCAGTTCACCGGCTTCGGATTTGGATACGTACAGAACTATAGAAGAATTTCTGCTGCAATACAGTGAGATATACTTGATTTTTGTTTACTTGATACTGACTCCAAGATATTCTTCCAGCATATTTTGATATTGAAATGTAAGATGTAAATCTTCACTATATCCCGGTATGATATGCGGGAAAAGCTGATTACCAAGCATATAACCATAATAATGTGCCAACTTGGGGCCGATGGTTTCTAGGTGGCAGATGTATGTAATAATGTCTTCATATTTTCCTTGTTGCTCGGTAGTAAGAGTGGCATAAAATTGTTCCCGCACAACCTGCGCATTTTGGTAATCGGGCAGCCGCATTGCAATATCCTCACGCAGATATGTCTCCGTATCAACATCTAAAAACGTACGGCCAATGGGGTAGTTAAAATGATCTAAGTTTGCTTTGAGGCCAAGGCAGCATGAAAATAATAAAAGGAAGCCAATTTGTCGGTCGATGGCTGCAACCACATCCTCTACAGAAGGGGCGGCCGCATTATTTAACTCATTTTCTAAAATAGAAATGCTTTGGTTAAACCGTTCCAGATCTGCAGAGAAGTCTGCAGAATTTTCTGACATTGCATCCACAAGCAGTGCTACAATCTCCTTGTAGTTGATCTTTTCAAAAAAAGTGTTTACTGATATCACATTGAACATCCTTTCGTATAAGCGTATAGCATAAAACTAATGCTGTACGCTTATATTACTTAAGATGCTTTGCGGATACAGTCGAAAGCTGTCGAATACATAAATAAAATTAAGAAAGGAGAAGGTTTTTGAGAGTCTCCTTTTCAAGAAAGTGCATTATGGGAGATTGTTGAGATAGGCGTTTAGAATATCTGTGGCAGTTTTGCGCTGTTCTGGACTTAGGGTAAGTAATTTTCCGGTTATCTCCGTGCAAATATATTCCTTTCCGGAGGAGAGTTCGTCCCTTAGCACATAATCTGCAGATACATCTAACGCATTAATGATTTTAATGAAGATATTCAGACTTGGCATTTTGATTCCACGTTCGATTTCGCTGAGATACACAACCCCGATTTCGGCCTGGTCTGCCAATTCCTGCTGTGTATACCCCTTTTTTATTCTCGATTCACGAATTCGCTTGCCTAATGCCTCTCTCTCCAAAGTGAAACCTCCGAAAATGTCTTCAATTACATATGTGCTGTCAAAGGGAAAAAGTGACAACTTTTTTGAAAAACATTGTTCTCTTTGGGGACCTGGGTAGATAACCTTTGCGTGTTCAAAGAGCCCCCAATGAAGTCTCTGTCCGCAGCAGTCACAAAAGGACATATACTCCCGATCTATGCTTAGATCGCATCTAGGACAAATGGGGTAAGTGGTGTTTGTGTGGGCGATCACTTTTGTGACCGGTAAGGGGACCCTGTAAGCAACTGCGTCCATAAACAGACGAATGGGATGCTTAGGTTTCTTTGCAGGGATTGCCAACTTGCTTTTCATAATACGTGCTCCTTCTTCTACCAGAAAGTTGACAGGATTCCAACAGAAGATGGAGTGTGAGGGCGTTAAGGTTTATCTTGGGTTAGTGAACGGGGACTGCAGGATCATCCGCCAATTTCTGGCGATATATTCCGCTGCGTAAGCTGACGCAGCAGAAATATATGCGGGAAGAACGCAGAAAAGTGACGCTGATACTAATTTTTATTGCAAAAATATGGCGAATTTGGTAATATATTGTGGAAAGTGGAAGGAGGTGTCGGCGACAGATGAATCCGGAATATAGCCAGAAAATTGAACAGCTCTATCTTGAAATGTACGATATGTTAATTACCTATGCACGATGCTCTTTTAAGGAGGAATCGCTGGCAGAAGAGGCTGTTCAGGAGACGTTCCAGATTGCATGCCAAAAGCCTGAGAAACTGTGTGAAAGTCTGAACCCCAAAGGTTGGTTAGTCAATACATTAAAGTTTACGATCCTTAATATGAAGCGAAGTCGGGAGAATGCAAAGCAGATTCTATCCAGCTACCTGATTGGCCGAGAAGAGTGTGTTACGTTTTCGGAGGACAAGCTGTGCTTGCAGCTGATGTATGAGGATATTTCAGATTTGGAAGAGTTCAAGCTGATCAAAGAAATGGTGATAGACGGGAAATCCCATTTAGAAATGGCGAACGCCCGTGGAATTTCCGTCAGCGCATGCAAGAAGCGAGTGCAAAGGGCAAAAGAGACATTAATGAGAAAAATGAAGCAAAATGTCACCAAGTGACATGACGGGAACATATATAATTGAAAGGAGGAACCCAGATGTCCGAAAAACAAAACCGTGGGATCGGTGATCTGTCAAAATACGATGTGATGACAACGGAAGAGCTTGAGGAGATACTGCGGTTGGATGCCCAAGCTCCGCAGGAGCAGGAATCGGATATAGATAAGATTCTTTACATAATGGAGGTGCTGACAGAGCGAAATAGAAATAAAGGTCACACCGGAAAAACAGCACTTGAAGCATACGAATCATTCAAACAGAACTATATGCCCGAAAGCAAAGATCCTGATATCCCCAGTGTTGATGCAGGAAAAGGCAAGAGTAGATTCCCTAATTGGCTTCGTAGATTAACAGCCGCGGCAGCTGTGTTGGTAATTCTCGTCTTTGGCTCGGTAACAGCCAGAGCATTCGGAATCAATATATGGGAAACCGTAGTCAAGTGGACACAGGAGACATTCCATTTTGGAGAGTGGGGAGAATCAGATATACAAAACGATTTGCCTTACAATTCGCTTCAGGAAGCGCTTGAGAAACAAAACACTGCTGCTTTGTTAGTACCTAATTGGTTTCCAGATGGCTATGAATTAGTTGATATTAAAGTTGATCATAGTCCGTTGCAAATAGTATATAAGGCTATATATACAAAGGGAGAACAGGAAATCAGAATCACGATGCAGGATTACAGAGACAGGATCCCGGTTTATGTGGAGCAAAGTGAGGGATTGGTAGAAGAATACGAAGCTACGGGAATAACGTATTATCTGTTTGAAAACAATAAGCGTACGCAGGCGGTTTGGATTGTGGATTCCTTTGAGTGCCATATTCTGGGTGATCTGACCATCGATGAACTAAAATTAATGATTGATTCTATCGAGAAAGGATAGCTCATTATGAATAAAAGGAAGCCCATGCTTTTTAACACAGTTATATTCTTGTTAGCAGTAGTTTTAGTATGTCCTGTAAACGTCAATGCTGCTGAGCCAAGGGCCAGTGATTACTTGGCGTCCTATAGCGCATATGTTTATCCCGCCGGATGGGGAAAGGTGCAGGTCTGGTTTAATGTCGATGGGACGGAATATATGGATGAGATCGGTGCACTTGATATAAAGCTATACGAATCTAAGGATAACGAAACCTGGACTTGGGTAAAAACATTTCAGTTTACAGACTATTCCGATATGCTCGCATATAACGATTATTCACACATGGGTCACGTAGAGTACAATGGAGTAATCGGCCGCTATTACAAGGCCTATGTATGTGTCTGGGCAGGAAAAGATGGCGATGGCGATACCCGCTATTTCTGGACCCCCACTGAAAAAGCAACATTGTTTGCAGCCTAACAACTGAGAAACACCCGGTTTCACCTCATGAGGTGAAACCGGGTGTTGTATATACACAGATAAATATATTGTAAGCGCTTAATAACCACCCGTAGATAAAACCGGCAGGCCCCGTGGTTTTATCTACGGGTGGTTATTAAGCGCTTACATGAAATCTGTGCGCCGCTCAGCTGCGTTGGAGTTCTTTCTTAGAAAACTAATTTCAGCCCTAGCTGAGCTGGGAAGAGTTGCTTCTTCTTTTACTCAACGGGGCATTCTACCGAGGGTGGGTTTAGGGATAACATCGACACAATATAGACGCAGAACCTGACGACGATATTCCTCATCAAATTGTTCCGGTCTTGATAAATCAAAATGCAAGAGTCCACGAAGATAAGAGGGCTTGGAAATGTTGCCACGTTCATCTCGTTCCATAACAACAGGGAGAAATTTTTCTTGTGTTACATTGTTATAAATTTCGGGTGAAATATTTTACGTTTCTGTACCAACACCACCTGTACGTTCATTAGCCTTTTGCGCGTAAATAGGGTCAAGCAATATAAGTACATTAGTCATATCGCTATTATTAACACTTTGTTCCATATATGCATATGTGTCGTGCCCCTCTTTCAAACTCCACTTATCGAGCAACACATCAATGCCATCACTTATAAGGTCGCGCGAAAGTGCAACGACACGATCTTGATATTCTTGAGAACCGCATGCGTAGCAAATAAAAACCTTCGGTTTTTCGATCGTAGGCTTCATAAATATCTTCCTTCTCTCATTTTTCTTAATTGTACCATATCAATCCTGTTTTTTCAATCAACGTAAAAATTCACCCTAAAGAGTAAGCATCAATGACGCTGGTCTTCTTGTGCAGATAGAATATTAATCATAGCCATATGCAAATGGCTGACGGCCAGAGGTACAAATCCTCTGGCCGTTTCTGTTTGCGGCTTACTTTGAACTGTTCGATTTTCCCGAACAGTTGAACTTGCGTGTTGCTACAACATAATCCCATCCCGTATGATGGCACAAATCGCAGGTGTCCTTGGACTTCTGGAACGGGTCCAACCTCCGAACGATGTACTCACCGGATTCTTTATAGGCAGATAGACAACGTGGACACAGGCAGCGAATGGTGGTTTTATCTTTAGGTTCATAGTTCCAAAGCCCCATGGTTTTCTTAATGGCGTTTGCCAGAACACGCTTAGTGCGATCGTCTGAGACCTGCCCAATGAACTGAATGAGATCTGCCTGGTTGATAACACGAATCTGCTCCATCATTACCATGGAGGGCTTTTCTAAGCCGTATTCTTGTCCCAGAAATACGTGAGAAGGCAAATACAACTTCTTGGTAGCAGTGGTGATAGCTGCAACAATCGTTGTAGGGCGGTTCTCATTCAGCCGGTCATCCTGGATAATCAGTACAGGTCGCAGACCGGACTGGATAGAGCCTTCGTTTTCTCCAAAATTGTAGAGATAGATGTCAAAGCGTTTTACGTTTCTTTCTTTCATAAGCATAACCTCTTATCGTAATGTATTTCGAAGAGGTATTACCCCTTCATATATCCGGACATTTGGAGAGGGTAAAGTCAACCCTCCGACAAATATTTCTTCAACTTGTTTAGTGCATTGGTCACAGATTTATGGACAGCTTGCTTGGTGGTGCCTTCCCTCTGTGCGATCTCTACGAAGGTCATGCCTTCATATGCCCACATATGAATTCTGCTTTGCTGAATTGCAGGTAATTTTGTGATGGCTGCATGGAGATCGGACCAGTCAGGCTGGTCGAAGGGATCAGTAACAAGTTCTGGATGAAACCTCTCAAAAGTTCCATCCTCATAGCCGTATAAATCTTCGTGCAGCACAGAGCGGCGACGATAGGACCGATCATTGTTATCGGACTCTACGATAGGAGCAAACATCTCCCTAGTCATATAAATAAACGGCATGTAAGGTTTTACCTCAGCAGGGTATGTTGCAACAATCTGCTCTTCTGTCAGCTCAGACACAACCATCCATTGAATTTCGCCGGTGTAGCCGGGGTATTCGCACTTCATGTTCACTACTCTGCAATCGCGCTTAAAAGCTTCAGTTTTATTAGTCATTATCGTAATCTCCTTGAAATTGAATTTTTGAATTTGGTTGAAAGTCAAAAATTCGGAGATTACTGGTATTTAGCCAGATAGGCCTCCCAATGGTATTTACGCATAATAAAAGGCTCCCTTTCTGATTTCTCAGCCGGAAGCCTCCTATTAACGACGGTTCATCTTTGCCGAAAACAAAAAGCCACCGGCAAGATAGACTAAGCCCATAGAGCTCAATCTATCTTGTCGGTGGCCTCTCATGTCTGCTTAAAGCAAGTCTGGCATAACCTAACCGAAGTGTTTCAAAGCGAGTGACCTGGAGATGGAATTACGTGGCCTATTTCGTCCCAACCATTCCGTCGTTTCGCCGTTATTCAGTTGTTAGTTGTATTCAGGCCATATCTGGTCGGTCATTCCATGAGAATGTAGCCAATCTCTTGCCTGCTGCACCAGCTCGGCCGGTGCGCTTGTTATATGGCAGATGCATTTATAAACGCATGCCCAGAACACAATATCGTCCCCAGGCATCTCTGCGCCTTGCTTGCGGAAATATGCTTCAATTCGTTCTCGTTCAAGGGAGAACAATGCCTCATTGCGCTCCTTGACAAAACTCGCAACCCGTGCTCTCATACTCTAACCCTTCCTGCTCCAACAGGAGCATACACATCAATCCTATCGCATCTGCGACTCTTAAAACTTCTCACCATCACAACACGGCATCGCTCACATTCAAGCTTAATGGTTCCTTGCGCGTTTTTATAGCCGGTGACCAAAGCTCCACAATTAGGACAATGCCATGAGAATGGTACCCATTCATCATGCTTTGTCATTTCGTACTGTACCCCTTTACTGCATAGTGTGCGTCAAATCTCTCCGCGCATGCGATGTAGCAATTAAAGCGCCTTTATCACATGCTTCGCTACGCCCTGTACGACAAGTTCTCGAACACGAATTACTTTGTCTCGGTATTTGCGTTGGTTCTCATATTTGAGGACCGCATATCCAGACTCTTCATCAATTCCATCATATGTTTTTAGCGTGTTTTGGTTATCCTCGTCCAGTGCAACAACGATATCTCCAACAGAAGCGGAATCCTGCTTTTTGATAACTACCAGATCTTTATCTTCAATTCCGGCGTCAACCATAGAGTCTCCAGTGGCCCGGAGAATATAGAATTCGCCTTTACCGAAGATGGATTCCGGAAGACTGACATATTCTTCCACAAACTCTTCCTCTGACTCAGGATCACCACAACGGATAGATCCTACTATAGGAGCAGAGAAATAGCCAGAAGTACACCGATTGATTTGGGGCGTTTCAATGGTGTGACCGTCGTAAGAAATCATACCCCGCTCATTCATATCGACCAGGTAGCGATAGGCCGTTGTTTTTGCGATACCGACTGCTTTTGCGATGTCATTAACGGAGGGAGAGGACCTTCGTTGACGATAGTAGTCGCTTACATAGGTACAGATCTCTTTCATCAGTTCCGAATTCTTAGATCTCATAATCATCGCTCACTTTCTATCAGGAACGCTTCGTTCTTGATAAGTCCATTATACTCGCAGTTCCCTCGAATGCAATAGGCAATGAGGCTCCCCGAGGAGAGGTGTCGCTTGCAACCATCACCTTCTGAAGAAAAATCATTAACTATAAGGACGGTTTTCGTTCCGCTAGAACAAGCACTTGACAGGATGGAACATTAAAATTAGTATACCAATCTTGTATAATTACTCTGGAACTAGTTGTGGTTCTGTGAGGAGGGATATACATGGATTGGAGCCTTGTAGGCAAGCGAATTCGCGAAGCTCGTACCGCAGCCGGAATGACGCAAGAAGACCTTGCTGCAAAGCTGGATATGAGTCCCACACATATCAGTGTGCTGGAACGTGGCATTAAACCACCGAAGCTCGAAAACTTCATTAGGATCGCAAACGTGCTTGGCATATCGTCTGATTACCTCCTCCAAGACGTCGTCGATTTCGCACGTGTTGGAGTCGCAATTGGACTTGCGGCAGAAATTGAAAAACTCTCAGCGCATGATAGGGAAATTATTGTATCGTTGATTCGAGCGACAGGCAAAACTGAAAAGTAAGAGCTGGTTATCCAGCTCTTTTTTTGTTACCTCCAGAATTCGACAGCTTTCGAGTAACTACGTAATATATACTTGTTCTAACAGAACTTGCTATAGATTTAATGGAGCAAGTCTACAACTGCGGCCACAGTTGAATAATGTCGAAAGGATGAAGCAACAATGAAACCTAACGAAAACATATTGGCACCCAATTATCCAGTTGAGTATTGTGGCGGACGGCACAAACACAAAATCCTTGATGAACACATTGGTCGAGGAAATGTCTACGCACTGATCCGCACGCTCTACAACCAGGTAGAGGACTTCCCGAAAACCCATGCAGAATACATGGCAGCACTTGAAAACATTAGATCCATATTAGGTCCGGATTCAGATCGCATCATCAAGAAACTGATGGTTGCAATCGATATGAAGTGTAGCGCCAACCTATATTGGTCTGGCTTGGAGGGTCTTAAGATGAACTACCAGCACTTTGTGAATCCTCTAATGCCAAACTGCACATGGCCGAGCGTTGATTTTGATGATTACCTTCGAATTGGATTATCCAGTAGTATGCCAATGTACGAGACTGCAGATTACTATATTGATACGATCCGGAAGTCACTTCCTACTGATGCAAAAGAATTGTGGGAGCCTATCACAAGCTATGAAACTGCTCTAGAGCTAGATGGCATGAAGCTAGCACACTATTATGGATATTTGGCCGGAAACGATTTGCTTTGGCACTACATACCTGGTTATCAGTCAGACAGTGCGTTGGACTTTGCATACGCTCGCATGTTAGAAAACTATTATGGCAAGCCTGTTCGCGAAGATGAATGGGAAGGAGCCTATCGCCTCTCGGACTGGGTGACGGCCAATATTGAGATGTCCGACCCTCAAACAGATTTTGTATTGCAAGAGGAAATACTCATGCGCAAATAAACAAAGCCAATGAGTGCTAAAGTAATTATTTTGCCCCTCCGATCTTAGATAAACCAGCTAGTATTTGGAACAAATCCAAGTGCTAGCTGGTTTTTGTTGTTTAAGGTGATGGTCAGAACCATCACCTTGTGCCGCGAACCCCAATTGCCTCTCGATTATCGCCGCATTACACTTTATAATATATTTAGAGTCCGTTTTATAGGACAGATAGTTTTCTAGAATGGTATCAGAAAGAAAAGAAACCAACCAAATGGAGGATAAAGATTATGGCTAACAAAGGCAGAAGCGAGCAGGGTTTATTCGGTACCGTTCATCACTACGATGAGCATGGTAAGAAAGTAGGTCGTAGCGAACCCGGTCTTTTCGGTGGTTATACCAACTACGATGCCAATGGTAGAAAAGTTGGTCATTCTGATCCTGGACTATTTGGTGGCTACAACCACTATGACAATCATGGCCGCAGGACAGGTCATTCCGATCCTGGTCTGTTCGGTAGCTATACGCACAGAGATTCTAGCGGTAAAAAGACTGGTTCCAGTGACCCTGGCATGTTCGGTTCGTATCACCACAGCGATAGCCAAGGCTGTTATGTAGCGACATGCGTGTACGGATCCTACGACTGTCCGCAGGTTTGGACGCTGCGTCGGTTCAGAGATAACACGTTGGCAGAGACAATGTTGGGCAGAGCATTCATCCGCACATACTACGCGATCAGCCCCACGATCGTAAAGTGCTTTGGCAAGACCGAATGGTTTAAGACAATGTGGCATGGCGTTTTGGACAATATGGTGCAGCGCCTCAATGCTAATGGCGTCGAGGATACACCGTACAACGATAGACAGTGGAGGTAATCATATGTGGATCATTGCATGTATTTTAATTCTCCCGTTCGCAATACTCGCAGAGTTGATAAAGTAAGGTAAGGTGAGAAAAATGGCATTTAAGATTGGATTTGCTGCAGATACAACTGAAAAGAAGCCCGTAACAGCTGCATATACTGTGCCGCAACAGGCAGCAACACCGCGCAAGTCTGTAGTGCTGGTTTATTTCGCAGGCAGAAATATGACACTGGCATACTACAACGATCAGTTCGACCTGCATCGTGGCGACATGGTCTATGTGGACGGCAAGCTAGAAGGTATGCGCGGTCGCGTAACCGAGGTCAACTATAACTTCAAGATCAAGGTGTCCGACTACAAGCGCGTCATCGCTGTGGTGGATACGATGGTCAACGGGCAATTCTTCATGGCAGGTAGCCACTTTGTAACATTCGACAGAACAGCCCTGCCGATCAACAAAGCGATGACTTGGTTTAAGGCACCGGCAAAGGAAGATGATGAGTTTGTCAGTGGTAGCGACGATGCTACATTCCGTTTGGATGATCTCAGTGGTATGAAGGTAAGCACAGCTATTGCAGAGCGCGGCCACGATTACTACTTAGAAAACAAGGTCAGATATATCAGCATTGATGGTACCAAGGGATATGCAATTGTTGAAGGTAGCGAAGCATATGAGGTAGAGTTCGAATATCGCAATGGCGAGATCAGCCAGTTGGTTTGCTCCTGCTTCTGCAGCTACAACTGTAAGCATGAATTCGCGGCCATGCTGCAGCTGAAGGAAACGTTGGAGCTGATTGGCAAGCACTACACAAACGAATATGAGCGCACTGAATACTTTGCAGCAGTGAACAAGGGCACTCTGTTCGCCTTCGCCATCGACGGCAAGGAGACCGGCAGTTTCACATTATAAGGGGGAAAATCATGTCATCACCAATGAGAGTAACTAGAAAGTGTTCTGTGTGTGGCGAGGAATCCACGCAGACCGTGATGGCTTCAACAAATACATTCGGAGGAACTCCGGATTTAGATTTGCGCCCTGCTGAAATGATGCGTAGCACAATGTCGTGGTGGATACAGGAGTGCCCTCATTGTGGGTACATTTCTGAGAGCTTAGCTGATGAGTCCATTGTGACACAGGAATGGTTAAAAAGAGAAACGTTTACATCCTGTGGAGGGCGAAAGTTTTTATCGAAACTAGCAGCGCGATTTTATAAATACTACCTGATCAATGTGGAAGATGATAATGAGAACGATGCCTTTTATGCTGCATTGCATGCAGCCTGGGCTTGTGATGACGAAGGCGAGCATGAAAACGCCATTCATTGTCGGCAGTGTGCTTTGACAGAATTAGAAAAGATTGTAACTACACAGAACCCGCCTGAAGACATATTCGTTGTAAAAACAGACCTGTTACGTAGAACCAACCAGTTTGACAGATTGATCGCGGAATACACAGGTAGGCACTTTACAAATGATTTGCTGAACAAGATTGTTGCATTCCAAATCGATAAAGCGCAGCAGCAGGATACGCGATGCTATAGGATCGAGGATATTGTTGGCACAGAAAAGGACTGAATTAGGAGGAAAATACAATGCCTGACTTGAATGATTATCACGCATTCAAAAGCACTAGTGGTGGATCGGGTGGCAACAGCGGAGCCGGATGCTCCTCGGGATGCTTACCATGGATCTTAGGGGTTTTGGCTTTTCTTTACCTGTTTGGCAAACTCTTTGGATAAAGTACAGATAGGAGAAACGCAATGAAAAAGCTTTGTTTGGGAGATCGCATAAGTATTACGATTAAGGAGTGATTGGACATGGCCGTTGGATATATTGAATTGGACGATTGGATGCCCTTCAGAAAAATGTTTGCCTATATGGATGCGTCTGATCACTACCGAGCAGATGAGCTTCTCCGCAAATACAAATTGAAGGTCAAGTTCAAAAACGAATGGAGTTCTGCAGACGGTCGCTACAGAATGATCTTCTGTAGTGTTCCTAAAAAGCAAGCGCAGCTATTCAAAGAAGCTATGGCAGAAATGCCGGGCCGAATGCTGTTGCTGGGTTATGATGATTATTCTGAATACTGGACCAAGATGATCGAGTCGTTGGGCGATAGCGAAGTGTTGGCTACTCAGACATGATCGTTGACTTTCGCGATGTAGATTGCTAACATATTTATAGAGAAAGATCCCAGAAAGCAAAGAATGACCTGTGATTATTGTTGTGTAGAGCAAACTTTTACAATAGTGCAAAAGTGAAGGAGGTGCTGGATATGAAAATGATGGTTATCATGATGGGAATTCAAGGCAGTGGTAAAAGCACGTTTTATCGAAACCATCTTGCTGGTGATTACGTTCATGTCAATCTCGATTCTTTAAAAACAAGATACCAGGAGCGATTGCTAATTGAACAGTGTATCCAGCAAGACCAGAACTATGCTGTTGATAATACGAATCCTACAAAGGAGGATCGGCAGCGCTACATTACCTCCGCAAAGAACGCCGGGTACCAGATTGTTGGATATTTTATGGAATCTAAGCTACAAAGCTGTATTGAGCGAAATAATCAACGTGTTGGAGCAGCGAAAATACCTGCAAAGGCGATTGCTGCCACATCTAATAAACTGCAAATGCCCAGTTATGACGAGGGCTTTGATAAAATCTACTTCGTCAAAAACGATGGCAAGACTATGACTATCGAAGATTGGAGGGAATAGGAATGAACTTCGATGAGTTGGATAAGAAAATGCGAATCTATGAGCAGTCCATTGATCAGTGCATCCTTCCGGATATGTATTTAGTGGCTCGTTTGGACGGAAGAAGCTTTTCGCGACTGACAAAAGAGGTTTGTAATTTTGAAGCGCCTTTCGATGTGCACTTTCGGGATATGATGGTTAATACGGTTAAGCAATTAATGGATTGTGGTTTCCGTGTTGTTTATGGTTTTACTGAGAGTGATGAGATCTCTTTGCTGTTCCACAGAGAGGAGGCGACCTTTGGCCGGAAGGTACGAAAGTTCAATTCTATTCTGGCCGGACAAGCAAGCGCTGCTTTTTCTTTGCAACTAGGACAGGTTATTGCAATGGATTGCCGCTTGGTGCCGCTGCCGAGCATTGAAAAGGTAAAAGATTACTTTCTATGGCGCCAAGAAGATGCACACAGAAATGCACTGAATGCTCACTGCTACTGGATGCTTCGCAAGGAAGGCGTGGGGGCTCGGGAAGCTACCGCTCAATTGGATGGCAAGAGCATTGCCTATAAAAATGAGCTGCTGTTCTCGAGGGGAATCAACTTTGACAAACTCCCTGCCTGGCAAAAGCGCGGTATCGGTGTTTTCTGGGCAGATGTGGAAAAGGTTGGCTTTAACCCGATCACAAAGCAAGAGGTTCTAACTACACGCCGCGAGTTAGCTGTCGAGTATGAATTGCCGCTTGGACAGCAGTATGGTGATATGGTCGTATCTTTTCTTGAGTGAGGTCAACGATTTTAAGGGGATGACTTTATGGAATTATCTTTTGAACATCCAGAATTCGAGTTAGAAGTTCGTACAAAGCTTAAGATCTTTGATAGACCTATTACAAATGAAGATGCTCGTAAAGTTATAGGGCTTGATCTTACAAATTTTGATTTTCGTGACGAAGATAAAGATATCCTCAGCTGTTTTGTTAATCTATCTTTTTTGGGAATTAATATAGGGGCTACTGCACCCTCGTTTTGGCGACAGTTTCCAAAGATGAAAGAGTTGTACCTTTGCTGTTGGGGAGACTCGGTGGATTTTGAATCCTTCCGGGAAATGTTAGGACTGGAATCCCTTTGTGTGTCTGGCGGCGATTTGTCGGGGATTAATTATCTAAATCTTGAGGCATTACAGGGATTAAAAGGGCTAGTGGATCTTGAATTGCATGAATTTGGTTCTGTTGATCTTGCGCCACTTGGTTTTATGACACAGCTGAAATGGTTTGCTCTGAGATATGCTGACAAGGTAGCCAACATAGACACCATTGGCAAAATGGTTTTTCTTAAGGAATTAACGTTAGACGGACTCTGGCTAGATAATCTAGACTTTCTGGATTATCTCCCCGATGATGTAGAGTTAGAAATGTGTGGCATCCATTTATATAACAACGTTGATGTGCGCAAATGGAAGCGTTTTAAAGAACGCGATATTTGCGAGATTGAGGTTAAACACGAGTATTGGGAGTATATCGATCTTTCTGCGTTGAATGATTGATTTCTAAAAAATGTAAAGGAGGCGATATCATGGCATACAGCGAACTGATTAAGAACTTTGACCGCATTCGTGACTACATGCGGCAGTTCTATATCTATGGCTTCAAGAGCCGAACGGAATATGATAAAAAAAGTGCGCGCAGCTATGACAATGAGCGTCGCCGTATCGAGAGCTGGCTTGGCGACTTTATGCGCTTCCGTCAGACGCCGGATGGAAAGAATGTCTTTCTTTCTGTTGACAGCCGCTCCATTCCCAGCAATCCTTTTTATAATGCGTTTAAGGCCAAAAGCTTTACTACCGGTGATGTAACCTTCCATTTCTACATCCTGGACATTCTGCACTCTGGTGAAGAGCACACGGTACAGGAGATCCTGGATATTATCTCCGATAAGTATCTGTGCCACTTTGAAAGCGAGTGGCAGCCGGACATCTCCACTATTCGCAAGAAACTGAAGGAGTATGTTTCCCTTGGTATCTTGAAGTCTGAGAAACGTGGCAGAGAACTGTACTATAGCAGTGTTGAGAATATGGTGGATCTTTCGCATTGGGCGCATGCTACTGCTTTTTATTCCGAAGCTGACCCTATAGGCGTCATCGGCTCTACTCTTCTGGATAAGCTGGACCAAAAACCGGACTTCTTCCAGTTCAAGCACCACTACATGCTCCATGCTATGAACAGCCAGATCCTGCTGCAACTGCTGACTGCCATCGGTGAGAAGCGGCGCATCAAGTTCATCAATGTCAGCCGTCGTCGAGAAAACTCGACATTCTGGCATTTTGTGCTTCCTCTTAAGATCTACGTTAGCACCCAAGGCGGTAGACAGTATCTGCTCTGCTACCATAATCGCTTCCATGCTTTGCAGTTCTTCCGAATCGATTATATCAAGCAGATTGAGATCCTGGAGGAGGAAACAGACTTCTCCGTCTATGAGCATTATTGCGATAAGTACCGCAGCCATCTTTGGGGCACTTCGGATGGTGTTGGCTTCAATGTGGATCATTTAGAAATGACCCTCCATTTTGAGGACAATGAGCAGCATATCCCTCGACGGTTGGAGCGCGAGAAGCGCAATGGTCGTGTAGAGATCGTTGATAAAAACACCTGCAAGTACATCGTTGATACCTATGATGCATCCGAACTAATGCCGTGGTTGCGCACCTTCATTGGCCGGATCGAGAAGTTAGAATGCTCCGATCAGAAGGTCGTGGATAAGTTCTACGAAGATATGGAACTGATGTATTCCTTATACGGAGGTGAAGCGTAATGCTGTTTTCTGAAGTATATGGTACATACTATAACGTACTGGCAGAGCTTCTGGCCAAGGCGGTAGATGGCGAACTGACAAAGGAAGTCATGTACCAGGTGGTCCGCGAAAAGGGCTTTGAGGAAAGTATTCTGACGATTCCTGAAGCGTTGGAGAGCCAATCCTGGCCGCTGATCAAAGATGATTTCACCACGCCTCTGGAGAACAGACCTACAATGCCCTTGACTACACTGCAAAAGCGATGGCTGAAGGCACTACTCAGCGATCCTAGAATCAAACTCTTCGACCCTCCTGCGGACGGTCTTGAGGATGTGGAGCCTCTGTATCCGCCGGATACATTTGTCTACTATGATCGCTACAACGATGGCGATCCGTTTGAGGACCCCGGTTACATCAAGCGTTTCCGTTGCATTCTTTCTGCCATTAAGCACAAGAGATGGATGCGGATTCAGTTCGAAGGGCATAATGGTCTTCCTCACTACTGGCGCTGTGTTCCCTACAAGCTAGAGTACTCTCCGAAGGATGACAAGTTCCGTTTAATCTCCGCGAACAAGCGAGAATCTCTGTCTATCAACCTGGGTCGTATTCAGCAGTGCTTTATGCTTGAGCCTTGTGAGGACGAGGAGTATCGTCCGAAACCGATGAAGAAACGCATTCTCGTTATGGAACTGACAGACGACCGGAATGCTTTGGAGCGTGTCATGCTCCACTTCTCCCACCTGGACAAGGAAACCGAGCGCATCGACGACACCCATTACAAGATCACCCTCTTCTATGAGAAGGAAGATGAAACAGAGCTTTTGATCCGTGTTCTCTCCTTCGGACCCGTTTTGAAGGTGGTTTTCCCGGATGATTTTGTAAAAAAGCTGGTTCAACGGCTAGAAAAACAGAAAAATTTGCGAACTCAGACCTAAAAATCTGGGTTCGCAACTTTTTTTCCACGATTTTCCGTGTTTCGGGATGTATGATGCACTTGTAAGCGATGCCCGTCACCTAGATTCCCCACCGGAGTGGTGAAGCGTATCACTTGCAAATAATGAAGATGGTCACCAGAGCGCCACCTTGCGGTGGGAGGTCGTACAATTCTCAACCACTCATACAGTTGCGGATTTAAGACAGCCTTAGGTGGAAGAGCCCGGATAATTGGACTGTACTTCAAGGCTTTAGATAAATCTATTATAATGCTTGTTCTTGTTGAACTTGTTTTCACTGGTAGATTTGTCAAAAACAGGCTTGTTATAATACCATCCCTTGCTTGGATGGCCTTCACTGGCAAGCCTACTAATTGGACAGGCGATCAAAGTGACTCTGGGCATTGCGCCTAGACTCCGCTGGGTACATCAAAGTCCCTCCGGGCATTGTGACCGGAGGCCGCTAGATGGAAGCCTGTCTAAGAAAGGCACCAACAGCAATCGTACTGTGGCTAAGTTTGGTATAGCGCCTGATTTCGGGTCAGGAGGTCGTGGGTTCGAATCCCGCCGTAAAATGGTGCCTTGAAAAAGTAGATAAAGGTGTCAACAGCAACAAAGGACTAGTTTTGGTTAAACAGCGGACTCATACTCCGACAATGCGGGTTCAATTCCCGTCCTGATGGCACCTTGTTAATCTAAATGACCGCATCTGTTTGCACGCAATTTGGATTGTTCCCTTGGCGAAGTGGCAAAGTACGTTGACGGATTCTCCGAATACGCCCGGATCGACTAGCGCATCGCTCTCGACTTTGGGACTTCGAAAATGCTTCATTGTCTTGGTTATAAATTCGGGTTAAACGGCATTCAGGTGTAAAGCACATACAGCAATGCTTTGTTCTTTACTTATTACAAGATTACTGATCGAATGTGGGGTAGCCTGCGGGTCCCGCACATATCTTTGAACATGGTGCTTTGGGTCATATTCATCAAAAAAGATGCCGCCAGCATTTCTTGGGGTTCAAGATACCTTGCTCAGCAGGGCCTTGTAAAAACGGCATCTTGTTATAAAGGCGCTGACAGCAGCATTTCTCCTCCACCCCTTTAATTGTACCAACTGGAAAAGGTACACGGCGCCTTGGCAATGAAAGATGCGGACAGCAACCAAGCGAGAATATCGGTCTTAAACCGGTGGTAGCTAAAACGCATCTTGAAAAGGCACGCACAGCAATTTGCAGATCCTTGTCAGCAGGTAGCAGCTCCGGATATTAGATGGCCGGCGGGTTACTGGTTCTGACCCGACACTTCGGTGATCGAAATTATTGCAGTCCTTCGGGGCCGTGCCTTGTTCGTGAATAAAGATGCTTGCAGCAACCTCAAAACCTCTTTGGCGCCTCCTCGTGCACGAGAGGATTTAGCTCACATCTGTGAAGTGGTGACGTGGTGACCGTGCAGTCGAGCATCTTGTAAATAAGGCACATACAGCAATGTAAGTCTGCAAACGTCGATAAGATGATTATCCCGCGCCTTGCGCACGGTAATGCTTTCCCAAATGGGATGTGCCTTGACTTTAACTATTACGATCCTAAGGAGGGATTTTCATGTTAGAACATCTGAAGAATGAAGCTAACCGCACCTATACTGAAAATGGTGCTGTTACACATGCAACTACCTATTCGGATTGCCTGGATCTGTTCGCAACCATCGGCGCACTGAGAAGTAGCGATGAACAAGAGATCCTGAAGCGCTTTGTCCGGGCCTTCACTGAAGATCCCGACCTGGCGATGAAGACTCTTTTCTTTGCCCGCGATGTGCGTGGTGGCCTTGGTGAGAGAAAGGTGTTCCGCGTGTGCCTGCAGTGGCTGGCTCACAATGCCCCTGCTTCCGCCAAGAAGAATATTCCCTATGTTGCCGAGTTTGGTCGTTGGGATGACCTTCTGAGCCTCCTGGGTACTCCTTGCGAAAAGGATGCCCTGCAGCTCATTAAGAAGCAGCTGGAAGCCGATCTGGAGTCCATGGATATGGGTGACGACGTCAGCCTGCTTGCCAAGTGGCTGCCTTCCGTCAACGCATCTAATGCCCAGACTGTTGCCTATGCCAAGAAGATCGCACGATTCCTTGGCATGACCGACGCTACATACCGCAAGACCCTAGTCAAACTCCGTGAGCACATCCGCATCATTGAGAATAGCCTTCGTGAGAAGGACTATACCTTTGACTACTCCAAACAGCCTTCCAAGGCTATGTTCAAGTACCGCAAAGCCTTCTACCGTAACGACGGCGAGCGCTATGGCGAGTTCTTGGGCAAGGTCACCCGTGGCGAAGTACAGATGCATGCTACAACCCTCATGCCCTATGAGTTGGTAGAACCTTATCTGCATTTCAGCTGGTCTAGTCGTTGTTTCATGCGTGACATCTCCGAAGAAGAGAAGAACGCATTGAATGCAACTTGGGCTTCTCTGCCTGCTTTTGCAAATAATGAGAATGCCCTGGCCATTATCGATACCTCTGGTTCTATGTACGATAGTGGCAAGCCCCTGCCTGCCGCTGTGGCACTTTCCCTGGGCCTTTACTTTGCCGAGCACAATACCGGCATCTTCAAGAATCATTTCATTGAGTTTTCCAGCAAACCTCAGCTGATCGAAGTCAAGGGTGATACCTTTGCGGATCGGCTGCGTTATGTGGCAAGCTTCAATGAGATTGCCGACACCAACCTGGAGGCGGTGTTCGACCTGATCTTGAATGCCGCCGTGCGGAACAATGTTCCTCAGAAAGAGTTGCCTGCAACGCTGTACCTGATCTCCGACATGGAGTTTAACTGCTGTGTCAGAAACGCCGATGCTACTAACTTTGAGAATGCAAAAGCAAAGTTTGCAGCACACGGCTATCAGCTGCCTAGGATTGTGTTCTGGAATGTCCAGAGTCGCAACACTCAGCAGCCTGTAACCCAGAATGAGCAGGGCGTCGCCCTGGTCAGTGGTTGCACGCCCAGAATCTTTAGTATGGTTTCTGATGGTGTACTGTCTCCGCTGGGCTACATGATGGAAATCTTGGGTGCAGAGCGATACGAGAAGATCGCGGCATAAAAATCAGCATTAACTGCCTTAAGGAATGGTAACGATTGGAATTCTGCCTCGAGCCTCCGGTTACCGGAGAGTTCACGTTGACGTTTCCATGGAGTTCCTTATGTCCTTATAAGCGGATCGTGACGGCAATTGTAGCCCGAGTCGCTTCCGTAAGGCAGTCATGCAGGGGACGCAGTAGGCGGAATTGCCCTGCTGCTGCGCCTCCTTAATAAAGCATTTGCTGCCCCGCCGGGCGCAACGGCAATTGTAGCCTATTAGCGGACTCCGGCGATCCTCGGCGTTGATATTGCCCTTGTATTGGACTTGGGGAATGCCTTGCGCTGTACGGCAGTTATGCAAGGGGCGGAGAGAACGCAGAGGATGGGCGCAGCATAACAGCAGGTGCCGCTGCGGTAATCCGCCCTTTTTAATTAAAATTGAAAGGAGTGTCCACGATGATAGAAGTCGTTGGCGCATATAATACTGCGTTTTGCTATACCGGTGAGTTGGAAGAAGCAGCTGCCGGACAGATCAAGGCAGTTTGTGATCAGCCTGCCTTTGCGGATTGTAAGATCCGTATTATGCCTGACGTTCATGCAGGCATGGGTTGCACTATCGGAACAACTATGACCATTACCGACAAGATCGTCCCTGGCATGGTGGGAGTTGACATTGGTTGCGGCATGGAAACCGTGGAACTTGCAGATGAGGAGATTGACTTTCGAGAGTTGGATGCGTTGATCCATCATTATATTCCTTGCGGGAGAAATATCCGTAACTCAGAGTACTGTGACGATGCTCACGAGTATTCTCAAAAGATTGATCTTTCCCAGTTGCGCTGTAGTCCCTATGTAAATTTGGAACGTGCGCGGTTAAGCATTGGCACATTAGGCGGGGGCAATCATTTTATTGAGGTTGACCGCGGAGAAAATGGGAATTTATATCTCGTGGTTCACTCCGGCTCTCGCCATATCGGTAACGAGGTAGCCAAGTACTACCAGGATGAAGGACGTAAGGCTTTCTGGGGCGGTGCTCGTCACCAGGTAGATGCAACTGTTGCCGAACTCAAGGCGCAGGGGCGATTCCAAGAGATCCAGCCCACCATAAATCGTTTGCGTCAGGAGCACGAGATATCCATTCCTCGTGATTTGGCGTACGTTGAGGGCCGTCTCTTTGATGACTATATTCACGACATGAAGTTGATCCAGTACTTTGCAGAACTGAACCGCAAGGCAATGGTAGAAGTGATTGTGTCCGGTCTAGGCCTGACGCCCGTGGAGCAGTTTACCACCATCCACAACTACATTGATACTGACAATATGATCCTGCGTAAGGGTGCTGTAGCGGCCTACGAGGGGCAAAAGTTGCTGATCCCCATCAACATGCGTGATGGTAGCTTGATCTGCGTCGGCAAGGGCAATCCTGATTGGAACTGCTCCGCGCCTCACGGTGCTGGACGCCTTATGAGCCGTAAGGAGGCCTTTAAGCGCCTGAGTATGGATGACTACCGCCGCGAGATGGAGGGTATCTACACCACTTGCGTGGACCGTACGACCCTTGACGAGGCGCCTATGGCCTACAAGGGCATTGATGAGATCATATCTCACATCGGCCCTACTGTCGATATTGTGGAGCGTATCACTCCCGTCTACAACTTTAAGGCAGCAGAATAAATGATACTTCATTAAATTACAAAATAAAGATTGCAATTTGTACCCGTTGTAGTATTATTGAATTAGGAACAATAGCTTTTGTCAGAACTCTGGCACCGGCAGCGAGTCGCTACCGGGTAGCATCAAGCCACCGTATTCGCTTGCGCTCAGCCGAACTGCTTGCAGTATTTCAGCACACGCTGTGTGCTCCACCGCGGCACATTTCATGTGCCCGCACCCTAAATACTGCTGCGCACTTCGTCGTACATCATTGTATTGTTCCAGTCTGGGAAAGGGAGGAAAGATTCATGATCGTATATAGAGAGCTTTCCTCCCTTGAACAGGATCTTGGCATTCGTGCCGAGACGCTTTATGCCGTTAGTAACAACTTGAGCAAGCATTATCACAAAGTCAGCTTGCCCAAGAAGGGCGGTGGTTTCCGCAACCTATCCGTTCCGGACGAGGTGCTGAAATCCATTCAGAAACAAATCTCCGAGGTACTTCTGATCCATATGCCTGTGTCTAGATATGCCAAGGCTTATCGATTTGGCAGTTCCACCCTACGCAATGCCAAGCATCATGTAGGAAAGCGGGTGGTACTGAAGATGGATATTCTCCATTTCTTTGACAGCATCCGATACTCCCCCGTAAAAGATAAGGTATTCCCGGCGGAAATTTACGCAGAGCCTCTGCGGATCCTGCTGACTATGCTGTGCTATCACAAGGATGCCTTGCCACAGGGTGCACCCAGTTCGCCGGCAATCACCAACATCCTTCTGTATGAGTTTGATGAACAGATTGGCCAATGGTGCCGGGAGCGGGATATTGCCTACACCCGGTACTGTGATGACATGACTTTCTCCGGCGACTTTGAGCCAGCAGAGATCATTCGGTTTGTCAGACTGGAATTGAAGAAGCTAGGCTTTCTGCTGAATGAGCAGAAGACCCGAATCCAGCGCCCCGGTCAGCAACAGACTGTCACCGGTATTGTGGTCAATGAGAAACTGAACATCCCGGCAGACTACCGCCGCAAACTGCGGCAGGAGCTGTATTACTGCAGGAAGTTCGGCATTCAGCAACACCTAGAGAAAATCGGTCTGGAGATTTCGGAGGATACTTACCGTATGCAGTTGCTGGGTAAGGTTAATTATGTGCTGCAGGTTCACCCTGATGATCAAGCTATGAAAGCTGCAAAAAAGTGGTTACAAGCAAAATAGACTTTTAACCACAAGTTGAATGACAAACTAGAAAACCTATGATATAGTACTTACAGAAACCAAGAACAACTACTTTTACAGAAAGGAAACGCATCATGAAGCTCTTTACTTCTTTTATCCGCTATATGGGCGAACGAGAGACCATCTTCCATTATGAGGAATATGGTTTTGCGAAGCACGCTCATTTTCAGGATAAGCAGAAGTATCGGACCGGCATGAGTTCCCAGGAATAATCCCTGGCATCATCCTATCTGAATTATTGAAAGCCGCTTGTCTTGAGTGAGACAGGCGGCTTTTTACGTCCACTTACGGTGAAATAATTCTTAAATAGGAGGTGACCCAGATGAACATTCCAACAGTTGATCTGGCACTGACCGGTGCCAATATTGTAAATCTTCGGAAGGCTGCTGGCCTATCCGTTCATGACCTGCAAATGGTCTTCGGTTTTAATTCCCCACAGGCAATTTACAAGTGGCAGAATGGAGCAGCGCTCCCCACTGTCGATAATCTGATCGTTCTTGCATCACTCTTCAATGTGCTGATCGATGATATTCTTGTAACAACGCAATCCTGACGCAGGGGGAGTGAAGCGAGCGCTGCCGGTGGCAGATTAAGCGAGCTGAGCGAGTGGCAGCGGTCGGCAAGGGATGAGCCCACTTCATTGGGCGAAAACCCTGCCGGGTACCGCAACAGGCAGCAACTCCCTGCAAATCTGGTCCGTTCGTCTAAAAGGTCAGGACACAGCCCTTTCAAGGCTGTAATGCTCGGTTCAAGTCCGGCACGGATCACCAATATGGAATTGTAGCTCAGTTGGTAGAGCGTTAGACTGAAAATCTAAGCGTCGCTGGTTCAAACCCGGCCGATTCCACCACATGGGCCAGTCGCCTAGCGGCAATGGCAGCGCACTGTAAATGCGCCGGTTATACCTACGTTGGTTCGAGTCCAACCTGGCCCACCAAATTCGAGCCGCCGATATTCCGTGAGGGTATAGGCGGCGTTGATTTTGTAAGTACAACGCGATTTATACTTATAATGGGGATTATACTTACAAAAAGATACGAAAAAACGAACCGCCGCGTATGAACAGAGTGTAAAATGTTCGGAAAACGCTGAAAAACAATTGAAATAATAGACTTATCGTGATATAATGTACTCACAGAAACAAATGTTGCGCCCAGGCTCTCGATCCGATAGAAGTGCACCTATCGTTTGACACACCCGGGTGGGTAGTGGAATCGTTACGGATCGGCTCCCGGAAAGCACGATCCTTAATGGCGTGGATTTGGATTTGTAAATTGCCGGAAGGCTGCACGGCTGCAAACTCCCATTGAGAAGACGTTCTCCTTGCGGGTTGTGGTTTGTGCGGCCTTCCGGATTCTTTATTTCCGGAGGAGCAAAAAGTGAAGAAGAACAAACGAAAACAAAGCTGTGCACCACGCTGCCCTTACTGTGGCAGCCACTCCATTCTGAAAAGTGCGGAAGGGATTTATAAGAATAACAGTCGCGATACCATGCTCTATGTCTGCAAGAACTATCCTGTATGCGATTCCTATGTGCGGGTATCGCCCGGCACAAAGATCCCGATGGGAACGATGGCCAACGGAGAGCTTCGCAGACTACGAACAGAAGCCCACTGGCATTTCGATCAACTCTATAAGCGGGGCTATATGACCAAGGATGATGCCTATCGTTGGCTGGCGGCAATCCTGTGCGTGCCCCTAAATCAGGCGCATATTGGTATGCTTGGCGAGTATTACTGCAAAAAGGTTATTGAGGAAAGCAAGAGACTTTTGAGCCGACAAACGATGCATTTCATCACAGGTATCTCCATACCCATTTTGGCTTAAAAAGTTCGAAAAACGCCACTGGGCTTGCTTCAAAAACTTGCCCAAAAACAGCCCTTTGAGACATAAAAAATAATACACATAAAGTGAGAAGCAAAAAGTCGTTGTGCCGCAAGGCTTTCTGGTAAGTTAATCTACTGCAGTTTGCGGCCAAGAGTGCAGGCATGGAGACGGAAATCACACAATTCCAATGTGCGTGTTTTTCCAATAAATGTTCCAATAATATAGTTAGGCCGGGGCTCTTCCAACTCTTAATTGTTGATGTTTCTATAGCGATTCTGCCAT